>NZ_JBSHBN010000192.1:0-16684 GCF_053612025.1 Kitasatospora sp. NPDC054768 | reverse complement strand
CGGGAAGTCGGTCCGTCCGACTTCCCGCGCCGCGGTTCTCGTTTCCGGGGCCCGGTCGCCTCAGCGCGAGGCGCGCAGCTCCGGCAGCTCGATCAGCTCGGTCTCGTCCTCCGGCGTCAGGTCCACCACGGTCGGCTCGCCCGGTTCGGGCCGCTCGGCCGGCTCCGCCGCCCGGGCCTCGGCCTCGGCCTTCGCGGCCACCGCCTCGTCGCCCACCACGTCCGCCAGGTCGGCGCGCTCCCCCAGCTCGGCGACGCTGCCCACCGCCGGCGCCGGGGCCGCCGGGCGCGCCGGAACGGCCGAGCCGCGGCCGAAGAAGCTGAAGCCCTGCCCGCGCGTCTGCCCGGACTGCGCCGGCCGCGGCCGCTGCCGCTCCCCCGGCGCGGGCGCCGCGGCGGGCACGGCCGGAGTCCCGCCGAGCTGACCGACCGTCGCGGTCAGCGCCGGACGCACCGGCTCGGGGCGCACCGGCTCCGAACGCACCGGCGACTGGGCGACCGGGGCCTGCCCCGGAGTGGGCACCGAGGGCGCCACCGGAGCCGGTGCGGGCACCGCGACCGCCGGAACCGCCGGGACGGCCGTGCCGACCGCCGGCTCCGCCGCACGCGCCCGCAGGGCGAGCTCCGCACCCGCCGTACGCGCCCGCTGCGCCTCCTGCTCCGCCGCGCGGCGCTCCAGGTGCCGCAGCACCGACGCCGCCCGCACGTACGCGGCCGGGCTGGCCGGGTGCTTCGGACGGCTCGCGGCGAGCGCCCGCTGGGCCGCCTCGGCCTCCTTGAGCGCCTGCTCGGCGACGGTCACGGCCCGCTCGCGCAGCAGCCGGGCGATCTCGGTCTCGGCCTTCGCCAGCCGCGACTTCTCCGCCGTCAGCCGCCGCCCGAACCGGGTGGCCCGCTCCTCGGCGACCTCCGCCGCGTACTCGGCCTCGGCCAACTGCTCCTCGAACCGCTCCTCGGCGCGCATCCGCTGGGCCGCGGACATCTCGGCGGCCGCCCGGGCCGCCTTGTCCCGCTGGCGCAGCAGCAGCGCGAAGCCGAGCGTCGCGATCACCGCCGCGACGCCCACCGAGCGCACCAGGATGGTGTCCTGACTGAAAAGCAGAGCGGCCAGTGCGGCGACCAGCAGTACGCCGGTGGCGGTGGGGGGGAAGGCCCGGCCGAGGACGGAGGAATGACGGTGGCGTCCGCGAGACATGTCCAAGAAACTAGCGTGCGAATTGGGGCCGTGTCAGCCCAGGGTCCCCTTCCGCCCTTGACAGGGTTCGGTTCTTACCGCACGTGCCCGGATTCTCACCCAAGATCACGAGGAAAGGGCCGCTCAGCGACGCCTCAGCGACACCTCAGCGGTGCGAGGCCGCCTGACCGCCCGGGTCGTCGTGGTTCTCCGGCAACTTGCACACGTGCTGGATCCAGAGCGCCGCCGCTATCACCGCGGCCCCCGCCAGCACCGCGAGCCCGGCCGTCACGGCCTGGTCCTTGCGGGCCGACACGTCCAGCTCGCCCAGCAGGTAGATCCCGGCCCCCGCGTAGACGCCGGTGACCACCGCCGAGACCAGCGCGCTGGCCTGCCCCAGCACCACCGCCCGGGCCGCCAGCAGCGGGTCGACCCCCTTCGCCCCGGGCTGTCGCTCGCGCACCGCCTTCAGCCGGGCCCGCAGCGACAGCGCGGTCGCCAGCAGGATCACCGCCACCGCCGCCAGCACCACCGGCGCCGCGGCGGGCACGGCCGGCAGCGTGTCCACGGAGGCCCACAGCTTGGCGCCGGCCCAGGACAGCGCCGTCGTGGCGGCGGTGATGCCGATCAGCAGGCGGAGGCGAAGCAGCTTCACTCGGAGGAGGTCCTTCCCGGGTACCAGAACCGGCCGCCCGCCCGGTGGCCCGGCGCGGCGACGCCAAGCCACCGTACCGGGCCCGGCCGGGCGGACACCCGCGCGAACGACGGACACCTACTCGTACGGCCGGGCCCCCGGTCGAGTTCCCCGGGCGACGGCTGGGCCGTCGGCCCGGCTGTCGGCCCTCCGAGCCCGGCCCCGGGCCTACTCCGGCAGCGTCAGCCGGATGTCCTCGCGGCGCTTCACGCCCTGCGCGTCCGGGCCGCCCAGCGCGGTCAGCAACGCGTCCACCCGCCCGTGCCCGGGCACCTCGGCCTCCGGCTGGGCGTCCAGCCAGGGAGCGAGCACGAAGGCCCGCTCGTGCGAGCGCGGGTGCGGCAGCAGCAGCTGCGGGTCGTCGCTCAGCACGCCCTCGTAGGCCAGGATGTCGACGTCCAGGGTGCGCGGGCCCCAGTGGACGGTCCGCACCCGCCCGAAGGCGTCCTCGATGGCGTTGCCGCGCTCCAGCAGGTCCCGCGGGGGCAGCGAGGTGCGCAGCACCACGACCGCGTTGTAGTAGTTCGGCTGCTCCTCCGGCCCGCCGACGGCCTCCGTCTCGTACACCGCGGAGACGGCCTTGATCCTCAGCCCCGGGGTGTCGGCGAGCGCGTCGACGGCGCCCTGGAGGGTGTCCAGCCGGTTGCCCAGGTTGCTGCCGAGCGCGACGACCGCGCAGCGCTGGCTGTGCAGCGTGGTGTCGACGGAGTCCACCCGGTCCTCCAGGTCGAACGCGTTCGGCGTAGCGGTCTGGTCGCTGGTGCTCATCGGAAAACGTCCTCTACATCGGATACCGGGCGCGCGGTGGGGGTCATGCGCGGCCCCGGTGGATGGTCACGGTCACGTCGTCGAACGGCACGGTGATCGGGGCGTCCGGCTTGTGCACGGTGACCTCGACCTCCTCGACCGCTTCGTGCTTGAGGCACTGGTCGGCGATGCGCTGGGCCAGCGTCTCGATCAGGTCGACCGGCTCCCCGGAGATGATCGCGGTGACCTCCTCCGCCACCAGCCCGTAGTGCGCGGTGCGGGTGAGGTCGTCTCCGGCCGCGGCGGGGCGGGTGTCCAGGTACAGCACCAGGTCGACCACGAAGGTCTGCCCCTCGACGCGCTCACGCTCGAAGACGCCGTGGTGGCCCCGGGCTCGCAGCCCCCGCAGGGTGACGCGGTCCAGCAAACGAATCACTGCTCCCAGTCGGACGGGCCCCACCCGGCGAAAGGCACGGACGGGCAGGGCGAAGGCGGGCAGCACGCCCGCCACTCCGTTTCGAATCTACCCGCGAGCACGGACAACGCCTGACCGTCCTACCCGGCACGAACCGACGCCACGCGCACCGATATGGCGATTGACGTGAACGTTCGGTGACCACTCGGAAATTCCCGGCGACTTTTCGGCACGGCATTTCCGCGGCCGCCGGAATCAGCTCTCCTCGTCGTCGTCCCCGCTGGTCAGAACGGGTGAACCGTGATGCGACCAGAGCTTCCACCCGGCCGGGGTACGGCGGAACAGATTCGTCGACACGACCTTTCCGCCGACCAGCGGTCCGAGCTCCCCCTCCTCCTCCGACTCGCCGCCGGACAGGATGTTCTCGGTGCACGTGACAAGGGCCACATCACCGTGCACCTCGGCCTCGACATCGGTCAGGAAGAACTGGATGTACTCCGTGTTCATCATGATCAGCATGTACGACCTGGTCACCTGCGCCCGGCCGCGGAGCACCGGCCAGCCCGGGTGCACGCACACCACGCCGCCCTTGTCGTCGGCGTCGGCGGCACCCAGCCAGGCCTCCTCGACCGCTTCCAGGTCCCCCCGTTCCAGCGCCTCGTAGAGCCCCCTGTTCGCCGCGAGCACGGCCTCCAGGTCCGCCTCGCGCGCCCGCCCGGCCGTGCCGCCGCTCAACCTGCCGTCACCTGTCACAGACCCTCCCTCACCCCAACCGCGCCGCGTGCTGCCAGGCCGCGACCACCCGGACGGCGTCCGCCGTGCCGGACACGTCGTGCACCCGCACCGCCCAGGCTCCGGCCCGGGCTGACAGCACCGACACCGCGGCCGTCGCGTCGTCGCGCTCCCGGGCCGGGCGCAGTTCCCCGGTTGCCGGGTCGGCGAGCAGCGTACCCAGGAACCGCTTGCGCGAAGCCGCCACGAGCACGGGACGGCCGAGCGCGGTGAGCGCGTCCAGCCGGCCGAGCAGCGCCCAGTTGTGCTCGGAGGTCTTGGCGAAGCCGAGCCCCGGGTCGAGGATCAGCTGGTCCTCCTTGACCCCGGCCGCCAGCAGCGCGTCCACCCGGTCGGTCAGCTCGGCGACCACGTCCCGCACCACGTCGTCGTAGACCGCCGTCGCGTACATGTCGGCGGACTGCCCGCGCCAGTGCATCACCACGAAGGGCGCGCCGGTCTCGGCGACCACCCGGGCCATCGCCGGGTCGGCGAGGCCGCCGGAGACGTCGTTGACGATCGCGGCACCGGCCTCGACGGCGCGCTCGGCGACCGTGGCGCGCATGGTGTCCACGGAGACCATCACCCCGGCGTCGGAGAGCTCGCGCACCACCGGGAGCACCCGGCGCAGCTCCTCCTCCTCGGACACCCGCTGCGAGCCCGGCCGGGTGGACTCGCCGCCGACGTCCACCAGGTCCGCGCCGCGGGCCCGCAGCGCGAGGCCGTGCGCGATCGCCTTGGCGGGGTCGTGCCACATCCCGCCGTCCGAGAAGGAGTCGGGCGTGACGTTGACCACGCCCATCACGGCGCAGCGCTCCAGCCGCGGCAGACCGGCCGGCAGGGAGAAGGACGGCGAATCGTTCATGTTTCCCATTATCGAACGGGGCCCCCGCCGAGGATGCTCGGCGGGGGCCCCGTTCCGTGTCGGCGGGCCGGCCCCGGAGGGCGGTGACGGGCCTCAGGCGGCCTCGGTGACCTCGCGGGTCGACGGGACCGGCATCAGCCCCTCGCGCTGGCGCCGGCGGCCGAAGCGCGGCATGCCGAGCGTGATGAAGGCCTCCGCCTGCATCGCGGCGAAGCCGATCCGCGGCAGGTCACGGGTGCTCGGGAAGACCAGGAAGCGCGGCTCCCACTCGGGCTGGAACTTGGCGTTGAACTTGTACAGCGACTCGATCTGGAACCAGCGCGACAGGAAGACCAGCAGCCCGCGCCAGGCGCGCAGCACCGGGCCGGCGCCGATCCGCTCGCCGCGGGCGAGCGCCGAGCGGAACATCGCGAAGTTGAGCGACACCCGGCGCACGCCCATCGCGGGCACCGCCTGCAGCGCGGCGACGATCAGCAGCTCGTTCAGGCCCGGGTCGGCGGCGCGGTCGCGGCGCATCAGCTCCAGCGAGATGCCGTCCGGCCCCCAGGGCACGAAGTGCAGCACGGCCTTCAGGTCGTCGCCCTCCTCGCCCTCCTCCGGGGCCTTGTGGGCGGTGACCACCACGCAGTCGTCGTCCAGCGGGTCGCCGAAGCGGCCGAGGGCCATCGAGAAGCCGCGCTCGGTGTCGGTGCCGCGCCAGCGGGCGGCGGCGTCGGCGATCCGGTACTTCTCCTCCGCGGTGAGCTCGGAGACCCGGCGCACCTGGCAGGAGTAGCCGTTGCGCTCGATCCGCTTGACCATCTGGCGCACGTTGCGCATGGCCCGGCCGGAGAGCGAGAAGGAGGCGGTGTCCACGATCGCCTCGTCGCCCAGCTCCAGCGCGTCCAGGCCCGCCTCGCGGGTCCAGACCTCGCCGCCGACCTCACTGCACCCCATCACGGCCGGCACCCAGGCGTGCTCGCGGGCCTCGGCCATGAACACCTTGATCGCGCCGGGCCAGGCCTCGACGTCGCCGACCGGGTCGCCGGAGGCCAGCATCACGCCGGAGACCACCCGGTAGGAGATCGCGGCCTTGCCGGTGGGCGAGAACAGCACGCTCTTGTCGCGGCGCAGCGCGAAGTAGCCGAGCGAGTCCCGCTCGCCGTGCCGCCCGAGCAGCTCGCGGACCTTCTCCTCGTCCTCCGCGGTCAGCTCGGGCTTCGGCTTGCCCGGGCGCAGCGCCAGGTAGGCGGTGGTGAAGGCGGTCAGCAGGCCGAGCCCGCCGAGCAGGTAGGCGACCAGGTCGGACATCCGGACGTTGTTGTACCGGACCGGGCCCTCGAAGCCGAACAGCCCGTACCCGACGTGCTGCAGGCGCTCGGCCAGGCCGGGGTGGCCGATCTCGTACTTGGTCCGGGTGCTCACGATCAGCAGGCCGAGCAGCACGCTGAGGACGCCCATGACGACCAGGTTGACCAGCGCCCGCCAGCGGGTGCGCGGGTCGGCCTTGGCGTAGAACTCACGCTGGTGGACCAGCATCACGACGAGGAGCACCAGCGAGACGACCGCCGGGCCGATCTGGTGCCAGCGCACGATGTGCAGTCCGGCGCTGACCGGCAGCAGCACGCAGACCGCCCGCCAGGCCCGCCGCTTGCGGCGGCGCAGCGCGTGCGCCAGCGGCACCAGCAGGATGCCGACCATCAGCGCGCCGACCGCCGCCAGGCTGGTGGTGCCGCCCGGCAGCTGCCCCGCGAAGGTGTGCACCTTGGTGTGCCGGAGCTTGGGGAACACCGCGCTGGCGATGTCCACGAGCCCGATCAGCAGACAGGCGTAGCCGACCGCTCCGGGGAGCCAGGCCCTCGGGACGGCGGACGCCTGGTTGCGCAGCGTCTGCAGGCCGCGGCGACGGCGCGGCGGCTGCTCGGGGCTCGGCTCAACGGACACGGGAACGCTCATGGAAGCTCAGCGTAGAGGCTGCGGTGCGGTGTCCTGTCACTCCGGGGGAGGACGCGTGATGGACCTTCATGCCTATTCCTTCATCAGGCAATGCGCATACCAAGGACCCGGAAACGATCGGTAAACCGGGTCCGTGGTCGCGCTGCGGGTTGAGCCGGCGGTGGGAGCCGGGGGCCCGCCGCAGCGTGGCGCGGCAGGACCCTCCGGGACGCGTTACGTACGGTGGACGCCGCATTCTAGGGCGCCGGTTGCCTGTGGTTCCCCCCGCCCTTCCCAGCCCGCCGGGCGTCCGGACGGCCTAGCCGCGGTGGCCCGGCCTGATGGACCGCCAGACCATGAAGCCTGCACCGCCCGTGTCCCACCGGAAGGCCGACGGCATGGAACTGACCAGCGACGCGCTGGTGAACTCGCTGCTCGCACTCGGCGTCGCGGCAGTCGTCGCGACCCTGTGGGTCTGGCCGCGGCTGGCGCCCCAGCGGCCGCTGCCGGTGCTCGGCCGGATCGGACTGCTGACGGTCGTTCAGGCCTCGGTCCTGGCCGTGCTCGCGCTGTCGGTGAACAACTCCTTCGGGTTCTACACCTCCTGGGACGACCTGCTCAGTCCGGGCGGCGCCAAGCTCGCGCTGACCGGCAGCGCGAACCACAAGGGCGGCACCCCGGTCTCCGACGCGCTGGTCCAGCCCACCACCGAGGGCGGCCTGGAGACCATCACCAACCTGCCGAAGGGCCCGCCCGAGGAGGTCGGCAGGATCGAGTCGGTCCGGGTCAGCGGCAAGGAGACCGGCTTCTCCGACCAGATGTTCGTCTACCTGCCGCCCGCGTACTTCGACCAGAAGCTCGCCCTGGTCCGCTTCCCCGTCCTGCTGGCCATCGCCGGCTACCCGGGCACCACGCTGAACCTGCTGCACGAGCTCCCGTTCGCCCAGACCGCGATCGACCTGCAGCGCTCCGGCAGGATGCCGCCGACCGTCCTGGTGATGGCCCGCCCGGCCGTCGTCCCGTCCCGGGACACCGAGTGCGTGGACGTCCCCGACGGGCCGCGCACCGAGACCTGGTTCGTCAAGGACGTGCCCGAGGCCATCCGCAGCAGCTACCGGGTCGGCCGCACGGCCGGCTCCTGGGGCACCCTCGGCTACTCCACCGGCGGCAGCTGCGCGCTGCGCCTGGCGATGCGCTTCCCGAACGTCTACGGCAACGCGGCGAGCCTGCACGGCGACTTCACCGTGCGCCAGGACAACTACACCGGCGGGGACCTCTTCAACGGCGACAAGGCGCTGACCCAGCAGCACGACCTCGGCTGGCGGCTGCAGAACCTGCCCGTCCCGGCGCTCAACCTGCTGGCGGTCTCCACCCGCACCGAGGGCGACTACCCCCAGACCGTCCAGTTCGTCGACCAGGCCACCCGGGCCGCGGCGGCCAACCCGCAGTTCACGATCGACTCGCTCTACCTGGACGACGGCGGGCACAACTTCGACAGCTGGACCAGGGAGCTCCCGGCCACCCTCGAATGGCTGGGCTCGCACCTGGGCTAGGACCCGGCCAGGCCCCGGCGAGGACCCGGCTGGGACAGGTGAGTGATTACCCGCCGGTCGGCCCGGACGGCCTGCGGCCCGGGGGGAACGTATCGCGACCGCCCGTCGGCCACCGCCGGGCACCGCCCCGGACCCGCGCAGGAGGCACCGTGCTGAGCACCCGCTCGCTCTTCGACGAGATCTACCGGAACGACCAGGCGTACCAGCTGTTCTGCAGCATCGCGGCCGACGGCGAGGACCAGGGCGGCTGGGAGAACGAGCGGATCACCACGCTCACCCGGGACCCGGTCCTCGCCCCGAAGGTGGCCCGGCACGGTGCCGACGAGCGCAAGCACGGCCGGATCTTCACCCAGCTGCTGCACAAGCGCGGCCTGCCCAAGGTGCCGGTGCCGGACGAGGCCGACTACTGCATGCTGCTGGAGCGCCAGGGCGTCGGCCTCTCGCACGAGCGGCTGAACAGCGACGTCCCGCTGACCGACCGCGAGATCATCACCTACCTCGTGCACAGCCGGGTCACCGAACAGCGCGCCGCCGAGCAGATGCGCCGGCTGGTGAAGGTGTACCAGGACAACCCCGACCTCGGCCGGGCGATGCGGATGATCTCCGCCGACGAGGACAACCACCTCGCCTACTGCCACGAGGAGCTGCTGCGGCTGCTCTCCGAGGGCCACGGCCCGTACATCCGGCACGCCCTGGAGACCAGCGCCCGCGGCGAGATCCGCACCCACCGGGACGTCGGCCTCGCCGTCACCTCCCGGATGGCCCGGATCCTGCGCTGGCCGCGCTGGCAGCTCGCCCTGGTCACCCTCGGGGTGTGGGTGCTCTACCTGTACGACCGCGCCTACGGCTGGCGCCGGATGGTCACGCTGCGGATGCCGGAGCGCCGCAACGCGCTGGGCACCCCGGCCCCGCCGCACGCGGAGCACGAGGTGCTCTGAGCACCGCCCGGCCCGCCGCTGGCCCCTACCGGCCGATGATGAGGCTCATCGCCTCGGCCCGGGTGGCCGGGTCGCGCAGCTGGCCGCGCACGCAGGAGGTGATGGTCTTGGCGCCGGGCTTGCGGATGCCGCGCATCGACATGCACATGTGCTCGCACTCGACCACGACGATCGCCCCGCGCGGCTCCAGGATCCGCATCAGCGCGTCGGCCACCTGGCTGGTCAGCCGCTCCTGCACCTGCGGCCGGCGGGCGTAGACGTCGACCAGCCGGGCGAGCTTGGACAGCCCGGTGATCTTGCCGCTGGTGGACGGGATGTACCCGACGTGGGCCACGCCGCGGAACGGCACCAGGTGGTGCTCGCAGACCGAGGTCAGCTCGATGTCCTTGACCAGCACCATCTCGTCGTGGCCGAGGTCGAAGGTGGTGGTGAGGACGTCCTCGGGCTCCTGCCACAGGCCCGCGAATATCTCCTTGTAGGCCCGCGCGACCCGGGCCGGGGTCTCCCGCAGACCCTCGCGGTCCGGATCCTCCCCGACGGCGAGCAGCAGCTCGCGGATGGCGTCCCGGGCCCGCTTCTGGTCGAAGGTACCGACGGCGGGCGGACCGTCGAACGTCACCGGGTCGATCATGCGGGCCTCGCTTATGTATCGGAAGACTCTGGCTGAACAGCACGGATGCCGCGCCTCCAGGGTACAAACCCTGGTGACGCGGCATCCATTCCCTACGGAGCGGGGGTCAGCCCTCGGTCGGCGGCTCGGCCGTCGGCAGCGGCGGGAGCTTCACGACGTCCACCGGAGCGCTCTCGACGGAGGCGGCGCCGTTGGTGAGCGCCAGCTCCTTCGGGGACTGCACCGGCGGCCGGGTGGACGGCGTGCGACGGGAGGAACCCGTCCAGGCCGGCCGGGCCGGGCGCTTGACGATCGGGGCGAAGACCTCGGCGATCTGCTCCTTGTTCAGGGTCTCCTTCTCCAGGAGCTCCAGGACCAGGTTGTCGAGCACGTCGCGGTTCTCGACCAGGATCTCCCAGGCCTCGTTGTGCGCCGTGTCGATGAGCTTCTTGACCTCCTCGTCGACCAGCCCGGCGACCTCTTCCGAGTAGTCGCGCTGGTGGCCCATCTCACGGCCCAGGAACGGCTCCGAGCTGTCGTTGCCGAACTTGATCGCACCCAGGCGCTCGGTCATGCCGTACTGGGTGACCATGGCCCGGGCCGTCGCGGTGGCCTTCTCGATGTCGTTCGAGGCGCCCGTGGTCGGGTCGTGGAAGACCAGCTCCTCCGCCGCGCGACCGCCCATCATGTAGGCGAGCTGGTCGAGCATCTCGTTGCGGGTGGTGGAGTACTTGTCCTCCTCCGGCAGCACCATGGTGTAGCCGAGGGCCCTGCCGCGGGACAGGATGGTGATCTTGTGCACCGGGTCGCTGTACTGGCAGGCCGCCGCGACCAGGGCGTGGCCGCCCTCGTGGTACGCGGTGATCTTCTTCTCCTTGTCGGACATGATCCGCGTGCGCTTCTGCGGACCGGCCACGACGCGGTCGATCGCCTCGTCCAGGATGCCGTTGTCGATCAGCTTCTTGTCCGAACGGGCGGTCAGCAGCGCCGCCTCGTTGAGGACGTTCGACAGGTCGGCACCGGTGAAGCCGGGGGTGCGCTTGGCGACGGCCGACAGGTCGACGTCGGGCGCGATCGGCTTGCCCTTCTGGTGCACCTTGAGGATGTCCAGCCGGCCCTGGAGGTCGGGGCGCTCCACCGCGATCTGGCGGTCGAAGCGGCCCGGGCGCAGCAGCGCCGGGTCCAGGATGTCGGGGCGGTTGGTCGCGGCGATCAGGATCACGCCGCCCTTGACGTCGAAGCCGTCCATCTCGACCAGCAGCTGGTTGAGGGTCTGCTCGCGCTCGTCGTGGCCGCCGCCGAGGCCCGCGCCGCGGTGCCGGCCGACGGCGTCGATCTCATCGACGAAGACGATCGCCGGGGCGTTCGCCTTGGCCTGCTCGAAGAGGTCGCGGACGCGGCTGGCACCGACGCCGACGAACATCTCGACGAAGTCCGAGCCGGAGATGGAGTAGAACGGCACCCCGGCCTCGCCCGCGACGGCGCGCGCCAGCAGGGTCTTACCGGTACCGGGCGGGCCGTAGAGCAGCACGCCCTTGGGGATCTTGGCGCCGACGGCCTGGAACTTGGCCGGCTCCTGGAGGAACTCCTTGATCTCGTGGAGCTCCTCGACCGCCTCGTCCGCGCCGGCGACGTCGGCGAAGGTGGTCTTCGGGGTGTCCTTGGTGAGCAGCTTGGCCTTGGACTTGCCGAACTGCATGACCCGGGAGCCGCCGCCCTGCATCTGGTTCATCAGGAACAGGAAGACCAGGACGATGATCACGATCGGGAGCATCGACAGCAGCAGGCTGACGAAGGTGCTCTGCTTCTCGGGGCTGATCGTGTAGCCCTCGGCGAGCGTGCTCTGGTCCTTGTCGTTGACCTGCGCCTGCAGCTTGTCGGCGATGGCGACGCCCTGGTCGCCGATGTACGAGGCCTGGAACTTGGTGCCGGACGGGGCCTTGCCCGTACCGGCGCTGGGCAGTGTGGCGCCGTCCTTCAGCTGGATCTTGATCGTGTTCGAGTCACCGGTGGTGATCTGCGCCGACTTGACGTTGTGCGCGTCGATCGCCGCGACGACCTGACCGGTGTCCACCGTCTTGTAGCCGTTCGAGTCCGAAACGACCTGCATCAGTACGATGACGGCGAGGACGGCCAGCACGATCCACATGATCGGCGCACGGAAGTATCGCTTGACGTCCATCCATGCGGGGCGTTGCCGCCCCGTCCCTCCTGCCACTCAACGGCGCCGAGGACTGTTGACCGCGGCGCGTCCGAATTGATGCTCATGTGAAGAGCGGTTTATTGGACCGTACCGCAGTCCGACCCACCCATGGTGGGAGCACGGCGACACGGCTTTGGTTCTCTGTCTCCCGGGTGCAACGGGCGGGAACGGCCCACTGTTCCCGCCCGTCGCCCGAACGGGGACCTCAGCCGCCGTAGACGTGCGGCGCGAGGGTGCCGATGAAGGGGAGGTTGCGCAGCTTCTCCGCGTAGTCCAGGCCGTAGCCGACCACGAACTCGTTGGGGATGTCGAAACCGACGTACTTCACGTCGATCTCGACCTTGGCCGCGTCCGGCTTGCGGAGCAGGGTGCAGACCTCCAGCGAGGCCGGACCGCGCGAACCCAGGTTGCCCAGCAGCCAGGACAGCGTCAGGCCGGAGTCGATGATGTCCTCGACGATCAGGACGTCACGGCCGGCGATGTCGGTGTCCAGGTCCTTCAGGATCCGCACCACGCCGGAGGACTTGGTGCCCATGCCGTACGAGGAGACGGCCATCCAGTCCATGGTGACCTGCGAGTGCAGGGTCCGGGCCAGGTCGGCCATGACCATCACGGCCCCCTTGAGGACGCCGACGATCAGCAGGTCCTTCCCTGCGTAGTCCCGGTCGATGCGCTCGGCCAGCTCAAGGAGCTTGGCGTCGATCTCGTCCTTGCTGATGAGCACCTTCGCGAGGTCAGCGCCCATGTCGTTCTGGTCCACCGGGGATACGTCCTCAAACGTTCGGGGTATGTGTGGCCGGCGGTCGGCTCCCCCGGGGCATGCCTCGCCCGTCAGTCGCCCTGCCGCCGAAAGACCAGCGTGCCACACCTGCGGGTGGCCTCGACTCCCCCGGGTAGGTGCAGCGGGCCCTGTCCGCGCCATCCGGTGACCAGCAGGTCGATCGTCTCCAGGTGCCGGGCGAACAGGTCCCCGGCCGGACAGCCCGCCCGCAGCGCGGCCCGGCGCAGCACCCGGCGGCGCACCGCGGGCGGCAGTTCGGCCAGTTTCACGGCGTCCAGGGCGCCGTCGCCCGTACGGAGGTCGCGTTCGGCCAAAGAGGCCCACTGGTCGAGGGCGTCGGCGTCGTCGCGGAACAGCCGGGCGGTCCGGGCCAGCGCCTCGACCACGCCACCGCCCAGGTGCTTCTCCAGGACCGGCAGCACCTCGTGGCGGACCCTTGAGCGGGTGTAGGCGGGATCACAGTTGTGCGGGTCGTCCCAGACCGGGATCGACTGGGCGGCGCAGGCCTGCCGGGTGGCGGCCCGGTCCAGCTCCAGCAGCGGGCGGCGGTAGCGGCCCTTGTGGGCGGGCATCCCGGCCAGCGAACGGGCGCCGGAGCCGCGGGCCAGGCCCAGCAGCACGGTCTCGGCCTGGTCGTCCCGGGTGTGGCCGAGCAGCACCGCGATCGCTCCGTGGCGGTCGGCGGCCGCGTCCAGGGCGGCGTAGCGGGCGTCCCGGGCGGCGGCCTCCGGGCCCCCGGCGCGGCCGACCCGCACCGGGACGGCCTCCACCGGGTCGAGGCCGAGCGTGCGCAGCCGGTCGGCCACCTGGGCGGCGCGCTCGGCGGAACCGGCCTGGAGCCCGTGGTCGACGGTGACGGCGCCGACCCGCAGGCCGATCTTGGGCGCCTCGAAGGCGGCGGCGATGGCCAGCGCCATCGAGTCCGCGCCGCCGCTGACCGCGACCAGGATCAGCGGTGAACCGGGAGCGGCCGGGGTGCGGGGCAGCCCGGAGGGGTGGCGCGCGGCGTTGCCGATCAGGGTGGTGCCGACCGCGGCACCCACCAGCGGCGCCCCGGCCGAGCGCTCGCGGGGCTCGCGCACGGGCGCGGTGAAGGTGGTACCGGCCTCGGCGGCGAGGTCGGTGAGCGTACGGCGAACGGCCAGGCGTATCGCGGCGACAGCGGGGTGAGGGCCCACGGCGGAAGACTCCTCGTCGGAGGGGACAGGACTCGCGGCGGACGCGGCGGGGACCGCGCACCGCATGAGCGCCCTGTTACCGGGCGCTCACAGATGGTGGCAGAAAGGAGCGACCCGCTACGCCACCCGCGCCACCGGTACGACCACCGTCCCACGTACGGGTGAATGAAGAAACGCTTCTTCACCCGTCGTCTGGCCGATTGGACCACTCGTACGAGCGGGTTTGACCGACGCGCGCCGCTTGCCGCCCGGCTCACGGCGCGCCCGCGTCAGGAGCACCCGCTCAGCGGGCCACCCGGGCCACCCAGGCGGCCGGATCGTGGATCTCGTCCTTGGTCGGCAGGGTGTTCGGGGAGGTCCACACCCGGTTGAACCCCTCCATGCCGACCTGCTCCACCACACCGCGCACGAACACCGCGCCGTCCTGGTACTGGCGCAGCTTCGCGTCCATGCCGAGCAGCCGGCGCAGCAGCAGGTCGAGCCGGTTGGCGCCGCGGTCCCGGCGCTGCTGGAACTTCTCCCGGATCTCGGCGACCGTCGGCACCACGGCCGGGCCGACGCCGTCCATCACCACGTCCGCGTGGCCCTCCAGCAGCGACATCACGGCCGTCAGCCGACCGAGGATCTCGCGCTGCGCGGGCGACTGGACGATCTCCAGCAGGTTCCCGGAGGAGGCGCTCTCCCGGTTGCCGCCGCCCGGCAGGCCGCCGAACGAACCGGCCGCGCCCCGCAGCCGCTCCAGCAGGGCGCCCGGGTCGACGTCCGTCTCGGAGAGGAAGGACTGCACCTCGGACTGGATGTGGTCGCGCAGCCACGGCACCGCGGTGAACTGCGTCCGGTGCGTCTCCTCGTGCAGACAGACCCAGAGCCGGAAGTCGGACGGGTCGACGTCCAGCTCCCGCTCGACGTGCACGATGTTCGGCGCCACCAGCAGCAGCCGGCCCGGCCCGGGGCCGTCCGGCCCCAGCCGCGGTTTGTCGAACAGCGCCGCCGGGCTGTCCGGCGCCTCCAGCGGCGGCTCCGCCGGGGCGAAGGTCTCGTACTGGCCCAGCACCTTGGTGGACAGGAACGCCAGCAGCGCCCCGACCTCGATCCCGGTGGCCTTCTCGCCCACCGCGCCGAACACCCCGGCCGTCGCGCTGTTCGCCCGACGCGCCTGGAGCTTCTCCACCAGCGGCTGGACGACCGTGCGGAAACCCGCCACGTTGGCCCGGATCCAGCCGGGTCGGTCCACCACCAGCACCGGCGTCGCCGCGGCCCGGGACAGGCTGGACGAACGCATGCCGGTGAACGCCCGCACGTGCTCCTCCGCCTCCAGGGCGTGCCGGCGGAGCTCGGCGACCACCGCCGCCGCTTCCTCCCGGCTCACTTCCGGCCCCGGCCGCACCAACCTGGTCGCGGTTGCGACCGCGAGGTTCCAGTCGACCATGTCAGCACCGCCACTCGCGCTCGTCATGCCCTCACCGTACGTGCTCCCCACCACCGACGGCAGCCACCCGCCGCCAAGACCTCTCCCCCGACGGCCGATCGGCACGGCCGGCGCGACGGGACGGGCGGGGCCGGGTCAGTGGCAGCCGCAGCCGCCGAGGCGGCCGGCGACCCGGTCCATGGCGGCGCGGGCGGTGTCGGCGGGGGCGGTGGTGCGGGTCATGACGGCGAAGGCGAGGAGGCGGCCGTCGGCGTCGACGACGGTGCCCGCGAGGGTGTTGACGCCGTTGAGGGTGCCGGTCTTGGCACGGATCAGACCGGCCGCGTCGGCGGCGCCGGACCCGGAGCCGTAGCGCTTGTTGAGGGTGCCGGTGAAGCCGGCGACCGGGAGGCCGGTGAGCACCGGGCGCAGGGTGGGGTGCTGCTCGGAGGCGGCCAGCGCGAGGAGCCGGGTCAGGACGGCGGGCGGGATCGCGTTGCCCGGGTGCAGGCCGCTGCCGTCGTTGAGCACCACGCCGCCCATCGGCACCCCGAGCCGGGTGAGCTCCTGGGTGACGGCCGCCGCGGCGCCCTCGAAGCTCGCCGGCTGGTGGGCGGCGACGGCGACCTGACGGGCCATCGCCTCGGCGAGCTGGTTGTCCGAGGTGGTCAGCAGGCGCTCCACCAGCCGGGCGACCGTCGGCGAGAAGACGTCGCCGAGCGGGGCCTGACCGGAGGCGGTCGGGGCGGGGGCGGGCGCCGCGGCGGGGGCGGCCTTGCCCGTCACGGTGATGCCGCGGGCCCTGAGCAGGGCGGCGAAGGCCTCGGCGGCCGCGGCCGCCGGGTCGGCGACCCGGTCCGGCGCGTCCTCCCGGCTCTTCGGGTCCACCCTGCCCTCGTCCACCATCAACGGGACCACCAGGGCGATGTTCTGCCCGTCGTGGTTCCGGTGCTGCGGGCTGCCCGCGTACAGCGACAGGTCGTAGTCCAGCCGGACCGTCGTGGTGCCGAGGCTCTTGAGGGTGTCCGCGGTCTGCCGGGCGAGGAGGTCCAGCGAGGCGGGGGCGGTGTCGGCGTCGGCCGGCTGCCCGCCGATCTGCACCTGGTCGGCGGGCAGCGCGGTGAGCGTCGGATCGCCGCCGCCGACCAGGGTGATCGTGCCCGGGTCCGCGCCCCGGACCACCCGGGTGTGCAGCCGGGTGTCCCCCGGGATGAGGGACAGGGCCGCGATCGCGGTGGCCAGCTTGGTGGTGGAGGCGGGGGTGGCCGGGGTGTTCTCCCCGGAGCCGTACAGGAGTTGGCCGGTGCCGGCGTCCGCGACGGCGAAGGTGACCTCGCCGAGGCTCTTGTCGGCGAGGGCCGCGGCGAGCGCCTGCTGGAGGCCCTGCGCGGTGGGGACGGCGGCGCCCGTGGCGCCGTCCACGGCGGCCAGGAC
>NZ_JBSHBN010000191.1:0-16701 GCF_053612025.1 Kitasatospora sp. NPDC054768 | reverse complement strand
CCACTCCCCCGCCCGGCGGGGGAGTGGGCGGGGGCTCGTACGGGGCGTCGGGGGCGGGGTCGGTCGGTCGCCGGTCTGCGCTCGGCTACGCGGCTTGGCGGCGGTTGTGCAGGCGGGCGATACCGAGCATGGCGTGATGGACGCCGTCGCCCTTGAGACGGCAATCGCGCAGGATCTTCCAGGCCTTCATCCGGGCGGAGACGTGCTCGACGCGGGCTCGGACGTGCTTGTGGTCGCGGTGGTGCTCGGCCTGCCATTCGGTGACTTCGCCTTCCCTGTCAAGCCGGCGTGTTGAGGAAGCGGCGCCCAACTGGTCCCGTCGTGACGCGCACAGGTGATGGCCGGCTGCGCCCCCAGTTCTCTCCGCGCCCCCAAGGCTGGTGGCGGTCAGACGTGCTGGACGGACACATGACAGATGTCGATCGCAACCCATCCCGGGGCCGCAGCCGTGACGGAACGGTTACCGTACGGGTGCGAATCATGTCGGCGGCGACTAGGCTTGACAGCAAGCCCAGTGGTTCCTGGGATCATCTGCCCCCATTGTCTCCACTGCATTTTGCGTGCGCGCGACACGTCTTCACTGATTCTTAAAGCTCCCCAAGCATAGAGATTGTGACAGACGGGAGAGCCTCATGCTTATTTTTGTCATGACGTGCATGGCAGTTGTCCTGGTAGGCCTCATGGTCCGCCTTTCGCGACCTGCCTATGCCGATCTGAAGTGCGGTGACGCACCCATGTACTTTGACGGCGGACTCGTCGTCACATGGTCGGGGCCCGCCCCCGAAGAAGCACGGGTGAGGGTGGCGAACGGCGGTATCTTCGAGCGGGTCGAGCAGGCCACCGGGCCAGGGATTCCGTCGGACTACCCCGAGAAGTACTTGAAGAACCTTCGCACGTCCGAGGTGTTCAACGCCTGCACTGCATGGACTCCCGACGAGCTGGTGCGCTGGCAAGGACGCCACGGAATCGAGATGGAGCCCGAAGCCCTGAGCGTCTACGAAAGCTATCTCAAGAGCGGCAATACCATCTTCATGGCGCTGGTGGACCATCCGAGCGTCACTGATCCTGGATCATTCGTGGCCTGCAGCCTGGTACTCCAGCGCGCCGTGATCGTCTACAACGGCGGGCGTCAGGACCTGTTCCTCCGCTCATATTTCCACAGCGCGCGGGAAGACTCGTCAGAGTTTGTCAACTTCGCACCTGGCGGCAGTGTTCACTACTCATTCAAGACCGATACCGTCTGGTTCCCTCTGGAGCTGACCCGGTTCATCTCCGAGCCGTCCTCGTACGTCGAGCTGGATATCGTCACCTCCGAGGGATTCGACGAGGGCCTTCTTCCGGCCCCGTTCTCGGCGCGAGAAAGCGGCTATGTGCTTCTGGGGGACATCAAGTACCAGGTGAGGCGGGCCTCGGCTGTCCTCAGGATCGGAGATCAACGTCACGCCATCCCCGACTTCAGGCTCGAACTTGGCCGTTGAAATGCCACGCCTGCCCCGCCGAGGAATCGCGGAGCAGGCCTTCCGACGGCCGGCTGGGGGAACGACCAGTGCACCCTGCCGAGATCATATACCTGACCGGATTGGCGCTGGCAGTCATTGCCGTGACTTCGTTGACCTGTTTCGTTCGGATAGCAACGGAGTCCATGGCGCCGACACTACTTGTCGACGACCGTCTCCTGGTCGTCCGGAGGCCGGTACTGACGCGGCACTGTCCCGCTCGCGGCCAGGTCGTGGTCTTCACCTCCGGTACCGACGGGCGCAGGATGGTCAAGCGCGTCGCCGCCACAGGAGGGGACAGCGTTCTTGTCGGCGGCAGCGCCCGGGCGGACGGCTCGATCGACAACGGGACGCGGGTCGACGTACCCCTGCACGGAATTTTCGTACTGGGAGACAACCGAAGGGTTTCACGGGACTCACGAGAATACGGGTGCATCAGTTCGCGGCAGGTAACAGGCCGGGCCGTTCTCGTCGTATGGCCGCCACGTCGATTGCGGGTAGTCCGGTGACAGCCGAAGACCGTACGCGGAAACGGGCTCCACCGGGCGGGGTACGGGTGCGGACTGCCCGGTGGAGTCCGGCCGCTACCGCGTCAGCAGCTTCTCCAGGACGTCCGCCCCCTTTGACGCGCCGCCCGCCCCGCGCACGATCCGGCTCAGGGCCGCCGCCCCGGGGCGGCAGGACCGGACGTCCTGGACGGCGTCGCGGAGGCCCTGCACGGTCGGCTCGGCGAGCGTCCTGCCGACCCGCAGCTCCTCCGCCCGCCGGGCGATCGCCCGCTGTTCCGGGATCTGCGGCACCGCCACGAAGGGCACCCCGTGGTAGAGAGACTCCATCGCCGAGTTCATCCCGGCGTGGCTCAGGAACACCTCGGTGTGTCGCAGCACCGCCACCTGCGGCACGTGCGCGTGCACTTCGACGTTCGCCGGGATCGGGCCCAGCGACTCCTGGTCCAGCCCGCCCACCGCCATGACGACCTGCCAGTCGCTGTCCCCGAACGCCTCGATGCAGGTCCGGTAGAACTCGGGCCGGTCGTTGAAGACGGTTCCCAGCGATATCAGCAGCACCGGGGCCTGCGACCGGGGGCTCCACTCCTCAGCGGTCTGCCGGCTGCTCAGCGACGGCCCGACGAAGTGGAAGCGCTCGTCGAAGGTGTCCCCCGACATCTGGAACTCGCGGGGGATGAACACCAGGCTCGTCGGGGCCACGTAGCCGAACATCAGGTTCGGGTCCTCGAGGAAGGTGTGGCCCTGCGCGAACTTCCCCATGTCCTGAATCGCGGCCACCAGCCGGGGGTTGGTGTGGTCGAAGTCGGCCGGTAAGTACACCTGCGCCGCCGAGAAGGACTCGTTCTCCGCGAAGGTCGGCACCAGGGAGACCTCCCGCACCTCGAGCAGGTTCGCCAGCATCCTCCCGGTGAAGGTCACCGAGTCGTAGCACACCGCGTCCGGCGGGTCGGCCGAGAAGTGCTCGGCCAGGACGGGGAAAGAGGCACGCGCGTCGTCGAGGTAGTACTCCATCGTCACGGCGAGCTGTTCCGCCGTGAACTCGCCCCGCGCCGCCATGTCGGGCGGCAGCTGCGAGGGCAGGGTCACCGGCGACGCCCCGGCGGCGAAGGCGGCGTCCATGGTGGCTGGTCCCGTGGCGTAGCTGACCCGGTGACCGCGCCGGACCAGCTCCTCGACCAGCGGCAGGGTCGGGTTCACGTGCCCGGACGCGGGCGCGCTCACGAAGGCGAAATGGGCCATCAGCTCTCCTCCAGGATGACCGGCAGAGTCTTGTGCCCGTTGGTGAAGAAGGAACCCAGCGGCTCGAGTTCGGACGACGGGACGGCCAGCCGCAGCCGGGGGAAGCGGGAGAACAGCGCGGACAGCGCCGTCGTCGCCTCCAGCTTCGCCAGGGGGCTGCCGAGGCAGTAGTGCACGCCGTGCCCGAAGGTGAGGTGGTCGGCGCGCGACGGCCGGGTGACGGAGAAGTCCTTCGCGTCGGCCCCGTGCTGCGCCGGGTCGCGGCCGGCCGCGCCGTAGGACAGCAGGATCGCCTCGCCCTTGCGGATCCGCACGCCGTCCGCGGAGATCTCCTCCACGGCGTACCGCAGCGGCAGGTTCGGCACCGGCGCCTGCCAGCGCAGGGTCTCGTCCACCACGTCCTCCCACGTGCTGGTCCCGGACCGGACCAGGGCGAGCTGGGACGGGTGCGTGGCCAGCGCGTGGACGGCGTGGTCGAGCAGGTTGACTGTCGTCTCGAAGCCGGCGGAGATGGTCAGCAGCAGGGTGTCCAGCAGTTCCCGCTCGGACAGTCGTGTGCCGTCCGCCTCCTGCGCGGCGATCAGGTCGCTGGTCATGTCGTCGCCGGGGTCGCGCCGTTTGGCGGCCACGAGCTCCTTGAGCAGCATGTACAGCTCGCCGGAGGCGGCCTGCACGCCCGCCGGGTCCGCGTCGAGGCTGAACACCGCGTCCACCAGTCGCCGCAGGTCCGCGCCGGTCTGCGCGGTCAACCCGAACAATCCGGTGATGACCTGGATCGGCAGCGGGAACGCGAACCGTGCGCGCAGGTCGACCGTCTGCCCCGGCGGCACCGTGGCCAGGTCGGCGATCAGGCCGGCCGTGATCTCCTCGACGCGCGGCCGCATCCCTTCGATGCGGCGCGGGGTGAACGCCTTGGCCACCAGGCTGCGCAGCCTGGTGTGGTCGGCCCCGTAGGCGGTGAACATGTTCTGCATCGCGACCCACATGATCAGCGGCCAGTCCGGCGGGATGTCGCCGTCGCGCCACATGGGCCAGTGCTTGTTCGCGTCCTTGGAGACCTTCGGGTCGAGCAGCAGCTTCTTCGCCAGGTCGTGCCCGGTGACGACCCAGGCCGACACGCCACCGGGCAGTTCGACGGGCGTGGCCGGGCCGCGCTCGCGCAAGGCAGCGGCCTCGCCGAAGATGTCGCCGCCCGAGGGGTCGATGACGTACGCGTCGGCGGGCGGGGCCTGCGCGCGCACCGGCTCGGTGAAGGTGGTGGTCGTACGGGGCTTGGGCGGCTCGGTGACCTCCAGCAGGGAGGCGGTGAACCGCGAGCCCATGCCGAGGCCGATCGACATGATGGTGTCGCCGGGATTGAGGGTCTCGTCGTGCAGCAGGTGGTCGATGCCGAGCAGTTGGTCGCACGGCCCGACGTGGCCGAGCTCGCGCAGCATCGGCCAGGTGGTGCGGCCCAGGTCGATGCCGAGCGGCTCCAGCACGACGACCTCCAGTTGGGCCAGGCCCAGACCGGTGACGACGAACCTGGTGATGTCGGCGACGCCGACGCCGGCCTCCTCGGCGGCCTGCTCGACCGCGGTGACCAGTGCCCCGCTCATCAGCGTCAGATACGGGGCCAGGCCGGTGACCTCGATCGGCGTACGGTTGCGGTGGCCCTCGGGGTCCGGGATCGTCGGGGTGGCGAGGACCTCCATCTGGGTCGCGGAGCTGTTGGCGGTCGCGACCAGCCGCGCCCGGCCGCCCTCGCGGTTGAGCACGGCCGCGACCGCACCGTCGGCCAGGAAGATCCCGATGGTGGGCTGCCAGCGTTCCCACCGCGGCGGCAGGAACCGGGCGGTGGCCGTGACCAGGGTCGCGGTCGCGGCCGGGTCGGCCACCAGGTGCGCGGCGGCGGACTGCAGCGCGGCCGAGCCGCCGTTGCTGGTCGCCTCCACCTCGTAGACCAGGGCGTGGCCGAGGCCGAGGACGCGCTGCAGGTGGCAGGAGGACGCCATGTGGTCCTGGTGGTCCATCTGGGCGTAGGCGGCCATGGAGATGTCGGCGCCGCTGAGGCCGGACTCGCGCAGGGCTCCGATCGCCGCGTGCACGGCCATCGCGTGCTCGGTGACGTCGTCGGAGCGGGTGAACGACACGAAGTCCGACAGCGCGAGCAGCCGCCGCATGGTCGCGGTGTCCGGCACGGCCTGCGTCGCGGGCGTGCGGGGCGGCAGATATCGCCCCGTTCCGCCGATGTAGACGTTGTCCCAGATCATGCGTAGTCCTTTCCCCTGAGTGCGGACAACCCGGCCCCGTATCCGCTGAAGTCGAGGAGCCATGTGCTGATGGCCAGCGCCGTGGCCGCGGAGTGCTCCTCCAGTACGGTGAAGTGGTCGCCCGAGACGGTGAGCACTTCCTGGGCGGTGGTGGACAGCCGGGGCCACGAGCGCTTCCCGGTGCCCACCAGCAGCACCGGCGCGGTGACGGGCTCCGGGGCGCCGGCCAGATCGAGGTAACGGCCCATCGCCACCAGCCGGTCGTCGTCGACCGGCTGGACCTGGTGGCCGGCGTCGAGCATGCCGGTGAGCACACCCGGCAGGTCGTCGGGGTAGCCGTCGATGAGCACCACGGCGCTGGGCCGGGCCCCCCGCCGTTCCAGTTCCCCGGCGGTCGCCAGCGCCAGCCACGCGCCCACCGAACGGCCGACCAGCACCGGCGCGGCGACGGCCGACGCGGCCTCGGCGAGTGCCTGGACCAGGACGTCGGCGTCCGCGGGCAGCGGGTCTCCGGCGAAGCCCGGCAGGGTGACCGCCGTGACGTCGCGGACCGCCTCCAGCGCCGCGGCGAACCGCCCGTACTCCTCGATGCCGCTGGACGCCAGCGCGGACGGCAGGCAGACCAGCGACGGCTGGAGGAAGCCGGCCGCGAGGGCGACCGCCTCGGCCTTGGGCGCGTCGGTGGCCGGGCTCAGCCGGGACGCCGTGGCCAGCAGGTCGAGGCCGTCCTGCGCGCGGCCGACGTCGACGGCCTTGCGCAGCAGGCGCTCCATCGGCCCGGCGACCCGGTTCTCCGGCGAGCACAGCTGCCCGTAGAGGTGGTTGACGAGCTGTTCGGGCGTCGGGAAGTCGAAGACGAGGGTCGCCGGGAGCTGGAGCCCGGTGGCCGCGTTGAGCCGGTTGCGCAGCTCGATGGCGGTCAGCGAGTCGACGCCGTGGTCGCGGAACAGCTGACGCGGGTCGTCGATCCCGCCGGGGGCCATCCCGAGGATGCTCGCGCTGTGCGTGACGACCAGGTCGAGCAGCAGGGCGCGCTGCTCGGCCTCGGGCAGGGCTTCGAGCCTGGCCCGCAGGCCGCCGGGGCCGGTCGCCGGGGCCGGCGCGCGCCGCGGCCGGACGAGTCCGCGCAGCAGCGCGGGCGGGGTGTCGATCGCCGCGAGGTCGAGGCGGACCGGCACCAGCGCCGGGCGTTCGCCGGACAGGGCGGTGTCGAACAGGTCGAGGGCCTGCTCGGTGGCCAGCGGCAGCATCCCGGTCCTCGCCAGCCGGCGGTGGTCGGCCTCGGTCAGGTTCCCGGTGATGCCGCTGGACTCGGCCCACTGGCCCCAGGCCAGGGAGGTGGTCGGCAGACCGCGCGCGTGCCGGTGCTCGGCGAGCGCGTCGAGGAACGCGTTCGCGGCGGCGTAGTTGGCCTGCCCGGGGGCGCCGAACACCCCGGACGCCGAGGAGAACAGCACGAACGCCCGCAGGTCCAGGTGCTCGGTGGCCTCGTGCAGGTGCCACGCGGCATCGGACTTCGGGCGCAGTGCCGTGTCGATCTGTTCCGGTGTCATCGATCCCACCAGGGCGTCGTCGACGACCCCGGCGGCGTGCACGACGACCCGCAGGTCGGGGATCGAGGCGACGAGGTCCCTCAGTGCCCCGCGGTCACCGGCGTCGCAGGCGACCACGGTGAGGGCGGCGCCCAGCTCCTGCCGGAGCCCGGGCGGCTCGACGCCGCGGCGGCCGGCGAGCACCACGTGCGGGGCGCCGTGCCGCGCGACCAGATGCCGGGCGACCAGGACGCCGAGGGTGCCGGTGCCGCCGGTGATCAGCACGGTGCCGTCCAGGGGCGCGCCGTCCAGGGGTCCGGCCGGCCCGGTCGGGGCGGCCGGGGCGGCCGGGGCGGCCGGGGCGGCCCTCACCAGCCTCGGCACGAGGGCGGTTCCGTCGCGCAACCGGATCTCGGGCTCGCCGTCGCTCACGGCGGCGCGCACCGCGGCGGGGAGCGCCCGTCGTGAGGCGGCCGTGCCGTCGTGGCGGACGGTCAGGATCCGCCCGGGGTTCTCGCTGTGCGCGCTGCGCAGGAAGCCGCGCGCGGCGGCCGAGGCGAGGTCGTCGCCGGTGAGGACCACGAGCCGGGCCGGCGTGTCGGTGGCCAGGAACTCCCGGACCCTGCCGAGCAGTTCCCGGGTCACCGCGTGGGCGGCCGCGACCGGCTCGCCCTCGCCGACGACCTCGTGGAGGACCGTCTCGGTGTCCGGGCCGTCCGGTGCCGCCATCGGGGTCCAGTCGACGGCGAACAGCGTGTTCGGCCGGCGCCCGGCCCCGTGACCCGCCGCTTCGACGGGCCGCAGGACGATCTCGTCGATGCTCACGACCGGCGTCCCGGCGGTGTCGGTGATCCGCACCGCGCAGGTGTCCGGCCCGGTCGGGTGCAGCACCACGCGGACCGTCGCGGCCGACCCGGTGACCGACACGCCGGAGAACGAGAAGGGCAGCCGCGCCGGGCTGCCGCCGGCGCCGCCGTCCTCGGCCGCGAGGCCGGCGAGCAGGGTCAGCGGCTGGATGGCGGCGTCCAGGAGCGCGGGGTGGACGCGGTAACCGGTGAGCTGCGCGGGGTCCGCCGGGAAGCTCACCTCGGCGTGCAGGTCCTCGCCGTGCCGCCGGATGCCGGTGAGACCCTGGAAGGTCGGCCCGTAGTCGTAGCCGGCGTCGGCGAGCCGGTCGTAGAGCGAGCCGATGTCGATCGGCGCTGCCTCGCCGTCGTCGGCCCCGGGCACGGCCGTCCGGTCGGCCCGTGCCGCCCGGTCCGCCGGCGGACCGAGCACGCCGGTCGCGTGGCGGGTCCACTCGTCGGGCTCGGCGGCGGTGCGGGAGTGGACGGTGACGGGCCGGCGTCCGGTGTCGTCGGGCGCGCCGACGGTGACCTGCACGTGCACACCGTCGCGCTCGGACAGCACGAGCGGCGTCTCCAGGACCAGCTCGGACAGTACGGGGCTGGCCGTGTGCTCGCCGGCGTGGACGGCCATGTCCACGAACGCCATCGCGGGCAGCAGCGTCGAACCGAGCACGGTGTGCTCGGCCAGCCACGGGTGGACGGACGCGGAGAGTTTCCCGGTCAGCACCACGCCCTGCCCGTCGGGGAGCTTCACCAGGGACCGCAGCAGCGGGTGGTCGGGCGCGTCGGGGCCCTCCGACGGGGTGGTGGGCCGGAGCCAGTAGTGCTGGTGCTGGAAAGCGTACGAAGGCACCCGCACGCCCGACGCACCCGGCGTCGCGGTCGCGGGTGGCGTCCAGCCCACCGCGCCATCGGTCCACAACCGCCCCAGCCCCGCGAACAACCGCTCCGGAGAATCACCACCACGCCGCATCAACCCGGTCCCCACCAGCAGCGGATGCGGACCCACCTCCACAAACCCCGTAACACCCCGGCCCGCCAGCCACTCCACCGCATCGGCGAACCGGACCGGTTCCCGCGCCTGCCGCACCCAGTACCCGGGCTCCCCCAGGTCCACCGGACGCCCCGCCACCGTCGAGACCACCGGGATCACCGGCTCACCGAACGACAGCCCCGCAGCCACCCGGCCCAGCTCCTCCAGCACCGGATCCATCCGCGCCGAATGGAACGCGTGACTCACCTCCAGCCGCCGCACCCGGCGCCCACGGCCCCGCCACACCTCGGCGACAGCCTCCACCGCGGCCCCGTCCCCCGACACCACCACCGCGTCCACCGCGTTGACCGCCGCCACCTCGGCCCCCGGCACCAGCGACCCCTCCACCTCCTCCAGCGACGCCTGGAGCGAGACCATCGCCCCACCACCGGGCAACCCCTGCATCAACCGGCCCCGCGCCCCCACCAGCGCACACGCGTCCTCCAGCCCCAGAACCCCCGCCACATGAGCCGCCGCCACCTCACCGACCGAGTGCCCGACCACGAAGTCCGGCCGCACACCCAGCCACTCCACCAACCGGAACAGCGCCACCTCCAACGCGAACACCGCACCCTGGGTGAACTCCGTCTCCCCCAGCACCCCCTCCCCGTCCTCGAACAGCACCTCCACCGGCAACCCCAGCAACCCGCACACCTCGTCCAACGCCCGCGCGAACACCGGGAACTCGCGGTACAGACCCCGGCCCATCCCCACCCACTGACCACCCTGACCGGAGAACACGAACGCCGACCTGCCCGAGTCGCGGGCTTCGCCGATCACCAGCCCTGGATGCGCCTCCCCGCGCACCAAGGCCGCCAGTGCCTCCGGTCCGGTCACCACGGCCCGGTGGGCGAACCGGGTCCGCGCGGCGAGCGCGGCGCAGATTCCGTCCACGTCGGGGGCCTTGGCCGTGTACGCCTGCAGCCTGCGGGCCTGGGCCCGGAGCGCCTGCTCGGACTTGGCCGACAGCAGCCACGGCACCGGCACGACGGCCGCGGGGGCGGACGTGGAAGCGGGATCGTGGGCAGCGGACTCGGGCGACGTCTTCTCGGCCGGCTCCGGGGCCGGTGCCTCAAGGATCACGTGCGCGTTGGTGCCACTGATGCCGAACGCCGACACGCCGGCACGGCGGGGACGCCCCGTCTCCGGCCACGGCCGGGCCTCGGTCAGCAGGGAGACACGGCCCGCCGACCAGTCGACGTGCGAGGTCGGCGCGTCGACGTGCAGCGTCGGCGGCAGTTCACCGTGCCGCATCGCCATCACCATCTTGATCACACCCGCCACACCGGCGGCGGCTTGCGTGTGGCCGATGTTCGACTTCACCGACCCCAGCCACAACGGCTCCACCCGGTCCCGGCCGTACGCCGCCAACAGCGCCTGCGCCTCGATGGGGTCACCGAGCGTCGTCCCCGTACCGTGCGCCTCCACCGCGTCCACCTCGGACGCCTGCAAGCCGGCGTTCGCCAGCGCCTGGCGGATGACGCGTTCCTGCGACGGGCCGTTGGGCGCGGTCAGGCCGTTGGACGCCCCGTCCTGATTGACCGCCGAACCCCGCACCACCGCCAGCACCTGATGGCCGTTACGGCGGGCGTCCGACAGCCGCTCCATGAGCACGACACCCGCGCCCTCACCCCACGCCGTACCATCAGCGGCCTCGGCGAACGCCTTCACCCGCCCATCGGCGGCGAGCCCCCGCTGGCGGGAGAAGTCGATGAAGGCGGCGGGCGTCGCCATGACCGTCACACCGCCGGCCAGGGCCAGTGAGCACTCCCCCGAGCGCAGCGCCTGCGCCGCCAGGTGGATCGCCACCAGCGACGACGAGCAGGCCGTGTCCACCGACACCGCCGGACCCTCCAGCCCCAGCAGGTACGACACCCGCCCGGAGGTCACACTCGTCGCCGTGCCGGTGGCCACATAGCCGTCCGCGTCGCGCGCGATCTGGTCCACTCCGCCCGCGTAGCCGGATGCCCAGATGCCGGTGAAGACGCCCGTCCGGCTGCCCCGCAACGACGTCGGATCGATCCCCGCGTCCTCGAACGTCTCCCACACCGTCTCCAGCAGCACCCGCTGCTGCGGATCCATCGCCAACGCCTCACGCGGCGAAATCCCGAAGAACCCGGCATCGAAGCCACCCGCGTCCCCGAGGAAACCACCCGACCGCGTGTACGACGTCCCCGGACCACCGACCGGATCGTAAAGACGACCCACGTCCCACCCACGATCCGACGGGAACTCCCCCACCGCCTCCACCCCACCGGACACCAAGTCCCACAGCTCCCGGGCAGACCCCACACCACCCGGGTACCGGGCCCCCAACCCCACCACGACCACCGGATCGTCCGACACCGGAACACCGACCGGCACGGGCGCGACCGTCCGGCGCTCCTTGCCGAGGACCACCTCACGCAGGTATTCGGCCAGCCGGGCCGGGGTCGGGTGGTCGAAGACCATCGTCGCCGTCAGCCGGGTCCCGACCGCCGTGGAGAGCCGGTTGCGCAGCTCCACGCCGGTCAGCGAGTCGAAGCCCAGGTCCTTGAAGGCCCGGTCGCCACCGATCTCGTCGCTGCGGCCCAGCACGGCCGAGGCGTGGGTCCTGACCAGGTCGAGCAGGATCTCGCGTTGCCGGGCCTCGGGAAGCGATCCCAGCTCGCCCGCCAGTCCGGTGGTCGGCACCGGTCTGCGGGCGCGTGCCAGCGCGCGCAGCACCGGCCGGTCGCCCAGTGCGGACACCTTGAGTCGGGCCGCGACCACCGCCGGTTCCGCGGTGTCCAGGCCCCCGTCGAACAGCCCGAGTCCGTAGTCGGTCGCCATCGGCAGCAGGCCCGCGCGGGCGAGGCGTTCACCGTCGGCCTCGGACATCTGCCCGGTCAGCCCGCTGGTCTCGGCCCAGTAGCCCCAGGCCAGCGACACCCCCGGCAGGCCCTGGGCGCGCCGGTACGCGGCCAGGCCGTCGAGGTAGGCGTTGGCCGCGGCGTAGTTGGCCTGCCCGGGGCTGCCGAGCGTCCCGGCCGCCGAGGAGAAGAGGACGAACGCCGTCAGGTCCCGTCCCCGGGTGAGTTCGTGCAGGTTCCACGCCGCCCGTGCCTTGGGCTCCCAGACCGCGGCGAGGCGTTCGGGGGTCAGGGACTCGACCACGGCGTCGTCCAGCACGCCCGCCGCGTGCACGACCGCGGTCAGCGGGTGCGCGGCCGGGATCGCGTCCAGCACGGCCGCCAGCGCGTCCCGGTCGGCCACATCACAGGCGGCCACGGTCACCTCCGCGCCCAGCCCGGCCAGCTCCTCGCACAACGCCGCCCCGCCACCACTACGGCTGACCAGCACCAGATGCCGCACACCCCGCTCGGCCACCAGATGCCGGGCCACACGACCCCCCAGCGTCCCCGTACCACCGGTGATCAGCACCGTACCGGCCACATCGAGATCCGCAGGAACAGTGAGGACGATCTTCCCCACGTGAGCGGCCCGACTCATGAACCGGAAGGCGTCCCGCGCGCGGCGGACGTCCCAGGTGGTGAGTGGTGGCAGACGCAGCTCGCCCGCGCCGAGCAGCCGGACGGCCTCGGCCAGGATCTCCCCCAGCCGTTCCGGTCCCGCGTCGGCCAGGTCGAAGGCCAGCACGCCGGGCCGGATGTCGGCCTTGCCCATCTCCACGAACCGCCCGCCGGGCGCGAGCAGCCGCAGGGAGGCGTCCAGGAACTCACCGGACAGCGAGTTCAGCACCACATCGAAGGGTCCGAACCGGTCGGCGAACTCCAGGGTCCGGGACGAGGCGATGTGGTCCTCGTCCAGCCCCAGGGCGCGCAGCGCGTCCCACTTGCCCGGGCCGGCGGTCGCGTGGACGTCCGCGCCCCAAAGTCGCGCGAGCTGGACCGCCGCCATGCCGACGCCGCCGGCCCCGGCGTGGATCAGCACCCGGTCACCGGCCTTCAGCCCGCCCAGGTCGCGCAGGCCGTACCAGGCGGTCATGAAGGCGATCGGCACAGTGGCGGCCTGGGTGAACGTCCACTCGTCGGGGATGCGCACCAGCGCCCTGTGGTCGGCGACGGCCACCCGGCCGAACGCGCCGGGCAGCAGCCCGGCGACCCGGTCACCCGGCCGCAGCCCGGTGACCTCGGCGCCGACCTCGGTGACGACGCCCGCGCCCTCGCTGCCGAGCAGCGCCGGGTCCGGGTAGACGCCGAGGGCGATCAGTACGTCCCGGAGATTCAGGCCGGCCGCCCGCACGGCGACGCGCACCTCCCGGGGCCCGGGCGGGGCCTGCTCGTACGGCAGGAAGGCGAGGTCGTCCAGGCTGCCCGTGCCCGCCTGCGTCAGCCGTCCGTCGAACGCCTCCGGTGCGGAGCGCACGAGCCGGGGCACGTAGACGGCCCCCCGGCGCACCGCCATCTGGTCCTCGTCGCCGACCGACAGGCCGTCGGGCAGCTCGTCGGCGTCCACGAGCACGAATCGGCCGGGGTGCTCGGACTGCGCGGACCGGACCAGGCCCCATACGGCCGAGGCTTCCGGGTCGCTCACTCCCTCACCGGGAACGACGGCGACCGCGCCCCGCGTGCGCACCACGAGCCGTTCGCCGGGCCCGGCCAGGAAGTCCTGGAGGGCCGTCAGCGCCTCGGCGACCGAGCCGGGCGAGACGACGGCGTCGCCGAGCGCGCCTTCGCCGGGGGTCAGCGGAATCCAGTCGAGGGCGTACAGCGGGCCGCGTTCGGCCATCGGACGGGTGGTCAGCGCCTCGATGGTCGCCACGGGCTCGCCGGACCGGTCCGCCAGGTGGACGGCGTACGTGCCGGGACGCACCACCGTCAGCCGCACGCGCGCGGAGGTCACGCCGGTGCGGTGGACCGCGATCCCGCCCAGCGAGAACGGCAGCCGCACGTCGCCTTCCGTGCCGGACAGCAGCGCCAGCGGTTGCAGGGCGGCGTCCAGCAGCGCCGGATGGACGGAGAACCGGGCCGCGTCCGGCACGGTGACCTCGGCGAACACCTCATTGCCGCGGCGCCACACCGCCTGCACGGCCTGGAAGGCCGGCCCGTACTCGTAGCCCGCCGCGGCGAGCGTGTCGTAGAGCCCGGTGACCGGTTCCGCGCCGGCCGGCGGCCATTGCGTCAGCTCCTGCCCGGCCACGGCCCGCCCAACCACAGGCTGCCCGCTCACCGTGCCGGTGGCGTGCCGCACCCAACCGTCCGTACGGGACCGGACGTCGACCGTGCGGCGGCCGGTCCCGTCCGGCTCGCCCACGACGACCTGCACGTCCACCGCGCCGTCCGCGGGCAACGTCAGCGGCGCCTCCAGGACCAGTTCCTCCACGGCCGCCCCGGCCGCGTGCACCACCAGTTCCACGAACGCCGTCGCGGGCAGCAGCACCGTCCCCAGTACGGAGTGGTCCGCGAGCCAGGGGTGGGTGGCCAGGGAGAGCCGACCCGTCAGGACCCGCTGCTCGCCCACCTCGACAGCGGCGCCGAGCAGCGGGTGGTCCACCGGGTCGAGCCCGGCCGCGGACACGTCTCCCGCGCCTCCGGCGAGCCAGAACCGCGTCCGCTGGAAGGGGTAGGTGGGCAGCGCCACCGGCTCCCCTTCGGGGAACGGCCACCGCACCGGCACACCCGCGACGAACAGCCGCGCCGCGGCGGCCAGGAACTCGGCCGGGGTGCCGTGGTCGCGGCGCAGTGTCCCGGTCACCACACCCGCCTCGTGCTCCTCCAGCGCGGGCGTGAGCACCGGGTGCGGGCTGATCTCGACGAAGACGGAGTCGCCGCCCGAGGCGAGCAGCAGCCGGGTGGTCCGGTCGAACAGCACGGGTTCGCGAAGGTTTCGGTACCAGTAATCGGCGTCGAGGGCGGAGGTGTCGATCTCCTCGCCGGTGACCGTGGAGTAGAACGGGATCGTCGCCGGGCGCGGTGTGATGTCGGCGAGGTCGGTGAAGAGTTGCTCGCGGATCGCCTCGACCTGGGCCGAGTGCGCGGCGTAGTTGACGGGCAGGCGCCGGGCGCGGATGTCGTCGGCCTCGCAGGCCGCCAGCAGCTCCTCCAGCGCGTCCAGATCGCCCGAGACGACGACCGAACCGGGGGCGTTGACCACCGCGACGGTGATCCGGTCGTCCCAGCGGGCCACGAACTCGACGGCCCGCTCGTGCCCGAGGCCGACCGACACCATCCCGCCCTGGCCGGCCAGAGCGACCAGCGCCTTGCTCCGCAGGGCGACCACCTTGGCCGCGTCCTCCAGGGACAACGCCCCGACGACGTACGCGGCGGCGATCTCACCCTGCGAATGCCCGACGACGGCATCGGGCTCGACCCCGTGCGCACGCCACAGCGCGGCCAGGGCCACCATCACCGCGAACAGCGCGGGCTGCACGACGTCGACCCGCTCCAGCGAACCACCGCCGGTCAGCACCTCCACCAACGACCAGTCCGTGTACGGCGCCAACGCCGCGTCACACGCGTCGATCGCCTCCCGGAACACCGGCTCCGAGGCGTACAACTCCCCGCCCATACCCACCCACTGGGCACCCTGCCCCGGAAAGACGAACACCGACCGACCCACCGGGCGGGCGGTCCCGGTGACCAGACCCGGCGCCGACCGGCCCTCCGCCAGGGCGTCCAACGCCTCCACACCGCTCAGCACCACGGCCCGGTGCTCGAACACGGTGCGGGCAGCCAGAGCGCCCCCGACCGCCGCCGGGCTCACCTCGGGACGTACTGCGGTGAACTCGCCCAGCCGGCGCGCCTGCTCCCGCAGCACCGCTTCCGACTTCCCCGACAGCACCCAGGGCACGACCCCGCCCGTGGACCCTGTCGAAACCCCGGCCGGCTCCTCGGCAGCCGCCTCGATGACGACGTGCGCGTTGGTGCCGCTGATGCCGAACGCCGAGATGCCCGCGCGAGGCAGGTGGCCGTTGTCGGGCCAGGGCCGGGCCTCGGTGAGCAGCCGGATGTTGCCGGACTCCCAGTCGACGTGCGAGGTCGGCTCGTCGACGTGCAGCGTCGGCGGCAGTTGCCCGTGCCGCATCGCCATGACCATCTTGATCACGCCCGCCACGCCGGCGGCGGCCTGAGTGTGGCCGATGTTGGACTTCACCGAGCCCAGCCACAGCGGCTCGTCCCGGTCCTGACCGTAGGTCGCCAGAAGCGCGTGCGCCTCGATGGGGTCACCGAGCGTGGTGCCGGTGCCGTGCGCCTCCACCGCGTCCACGTCCGCCGTCGACAGCCCCGCGTTCGCCAGCGCCTGACGGATCACCCGCTCCTGCGACGGACCGTTCGGCGCCCCGAGGCCATTGGAGGTGCCGTCCTGGTTGACCGCCGAACCCCGTACCACCGCCAGCACCCTGTGCCCGTTGCGGCGGGCGTCGGACAGGCGTTCCAACAGCAGCAGGCCCGCGCCCTCGGCCCAGGCCGTCCCGTCGGCCGCCTCGGCGAACGCCTTCACCCGGCCGTCAGGGGCCAGGCCGCGCTGGCGGGAGAACTCCGTGAACCCCAGCGGGGTCGCCATCACCGTCACCCCGCCGGCCAGGGCCAGTGAGCACTCCCCCGAGCGCAGTGCCTGCGCGGCCAGGTGCAGGGCCACCAGCGAGGACGAGCAAGCCGTGTCCAGCGAGACCGCCGCGCCCTCCAGCCCGAGCAGGTAGGCGATCCGACCGGAGGTCACGCTGGTCGCGGCGCCCGTGCCGAGGTAGCCCTCGGAGTCGGCGGGCGCCTGGTCTCCGTAGCCGGAGGACCAGATGCCGGTGAACACACCCGTCCGGCTGCCCCGCAACGACGTCGGATCGATCCCCGCGTCCTCGAACGTCTCCCACGCG
>NZ_JBSHBN010000190.1:0-16710 GCF_053612025.1 Kitasatospora sp. NPDC054768 | reverse complement strand
TAGGTGAGGCGGGTGTCGGGGTTGGGGGTGGTGGTGAGGAGTTCGCCGGCGGTGACGAGGGTGGTCCAGTAGCGGGTGGGGTTGCCGGTGCGGGGCAGGGGTCGGGCGGCGGCGAGGGAGAGGTAGGCGGCGGTGAGGTTGCCGGTGGTGAACCAGCGGCTCAGGCCGTGGTGGTGGCCGGGTCGGATGCCGCCCATGGCGTCGATGGCGGTGAGGAAGTGGTCGACGACGGCGAGTTCGGTGTCGGTGAGGGAGGTGGGGACGTCGAAGACGCCGAGGGCTTCGAGGAGTTCGCCGGTGTCGGTCTCGGTGCCGGGGCGGGGGTTGGCGAGGAGGGCGTCGTGGCAGTCGTTGAGGCGGCGGACGGTCTCGGCGAGGGGGATGGTCAGGGCCAGGCAGACGGCGCGGGCGGAGGGCAGCGGTTTGTGGGTGCGGCGGGCGAGGAGGGCGTAGGTGTCGGCGGGGGTGCGGCCGCGGGAGAGGGCGTGGCCGGCGAGGGTGGTGAGGTGCATGGGGGGGTCGGTCTTTCAGGCGGTGACGAGCGAGATGGTGGGGCCGGGGGCGGGCGCGACGAGGGCCCAGACGTACTTGCCGATGCCGCCGGGGCGGTTGGCGCTGCCCCAGCGTTCGGCGAGTTCGTTGACGAGGAGCAGGCCTCGGCCGTGTTCGTCGTCGGGGGTCGGGGCGTGGAGGGTGGGGTGGTCGGTGCCGGCGTCGTGGACTTCCAGGCGCAGACGGGAGCCGGTGACGGTGAAGCGGACCTCGATGTGGCAGTCGTCGGGGGCGTCGGAGTGCTGGACGGCGTTGGCGAACAGTTCGCCGAGCAACAGTTCGGCGGTATCGGCGTAGCGGTCTCCGGCGGGGAGGGCGGAGAGGTACGCGCGGAGCAAGTACCGGGCCAGCGGCGTGGACTCGGTACGGGAGTCGAGGCGCGCGACGAACATGCGGGGGCGACGGTGCGTTTTGAGCATGGGGGGACCTCGGAAGGGGCGGAGGGGGGAGTGCGACAAGAGCGCGCACAATCACGCTGCGCATGCAGATGATTGCGTTCCGGTCTCAATGATCCGGGTCGCGGAGGTACGGTGATGGCCGAAATCGGGTACCACGCACACGCGGTACGTCAGGGGGTCAGGCATGGCACACCGGCGACTCAAGAGCGAAGTGACGGCCAGTTCGGCGCGGATCTTCGGCGAAGAGCTGCGGTTCTACCGGGAGATGGCCGGCTACACGCAGGAGCAGTTGGCGAAGCTGCTGCACTGCACCAGGCCGAACATCACCAGGTACGAGTCCGGCCAGAGGCGCATGTCGCCGGACATGGTCGTGCAGGCGGACCTGTTGCTCGACACAGGTGGATCGCTGAAGCGACTCTGGGACCGGGTGGACTGGAGCGCGGGGGTCGAGCATCCGGATTGGTTCCAGACCCATGTCGATGCGGAGGCCGAGGCGCTGGCGGCCAGGGTCTTCCAAGTTGCTGTGATGAATGGGCTACTGCAATGCCGCGAGTATGCGGAGGCCGTGTTCGCGGTCAGTGATGCAGCTGGCAGGCCGGAGGTGATCGAGCAACGAACGCAGGCTCGGTTGGCGCGACAGAAGCGATTCCTGGAGCCGGATGGGCCGCCGCTGCTGGCAATCCTGGATGAGAGCTGCATTCGAACCGTCTATGGCGGACCGGGCGTGATGAGGCGCCAGATGGAACACTTGCTGGCGGTTGCAAAGCTCCCGAACATCGTGATCCAGATCGCGCCGTTCGCGTGTCGACAGGCCAGCGTTGACGTCTCAATGGTGCTGCTGGACATGCCTGATGGGCGAACCTGTGTGTACTCCGAGAGCCTTGATCGCGGGCATTCCAGCGATGCTCCGGAGATCGTTGCGCGGCATCGCTGGAGCTATGATCTGCTCCATGGGACGGCACTGCCAGTAGCCGCCTCGCTCGCGCTGATCGCGGATGCGCTGGAAGGGTTCAAGGATGACGAGGAACAGGCTCGACGGGGCCGTCTGGCGCAAGAGCAGCTACAGCGGCGGCAACGGCGGCAACTGCATCGAGGTGGCCCCCGGATTCCCCGGCCTCGTCCCCGTGCGTGACTCGAAGGACCCCGGCGGCCCGTCCCTCGTCTTCCCGGCCGCTTCTTGGGAAGCATTCGTTGCGGCCGTCCAAGACGGCGAGTTGCCGGGCCAGGGCTGACCGGGAACTCGGTACACGACATAGGCCGGGCTCAGGCGCCCAGGTGGGTCAGCAGGGTGTCGCCCGACGGGTACGGGCGTTCGGCGGGCAGGAGCTTCCGGGCTTCCTCCAACTCCCCGGCCCGCACGTGGGAGTGGATCGTGTGCGCGAGTGCGGTGACGTCCTCCACCGAGACGATCCACTCGTCCGCATAGCGCTCGGTGGCCTCGCCGGTGAGGCCGAGCTGAAGCGACCGATGGGGCAGCGGCTCCAGATGCAGGCCGCGTTCGGGATCCCACTGCACGCGGGCCGGCGACCGCCTCAACTCCCGCTTCCAGGCGGCCTGGTCGGGGTGCAGCCCGTGCTTGTAGTGGGAAAGGCAGCTGTTCTCCAGCGCCCATTCGAAGCCCTCGCGGGTGATCTCGATCGCGAGGACGGTCTCCTGCCCCTCCTTGGTCGCCCATCCGCAGCGGTACATCATCCAGAGGAACGACGGTTTGATCCACGTCATCCGGTCCCGCTTCCACGCCGCCGGAAAGCGGCCGTCCCGTGCGGCGGGCAGCCCGATCTCCGGCGCGTACGCCTGGTAGACGGTTACCGTGGAGGCGGTGTGGAGGGCGCGGATCTCATACTTGGGTTCTGGCACGCTGACCAGCCTCGATCCTCCGCGAGCATTGCGCCAGCGGATTTTCCGGGCGGCGTGGGTTTCCCCGGTGCCGGCCGTGGAGCCGCTCCGCTCTGCCATCGCCGACCTCCCGGAGAAGGACATCGAATCATGAGCACATCGGACCGGCTCCGCGCCGCCCTGGTGGACGGCCTCGCCGGGGATGACGCGATCAGCGATCCGGCGTGGCGGGCCGCCGCGCTCGCCGTGCCGCGGGAGTTGTTCGTCGGGTCGTTCTTCGTGCCGGTCCCGGGCAGCAATCCGACCGCGTACCGGCCCGTGCACCGGACCGACCCCGGATGGCTGAGGCAGGTCTACGCGAACGAGACGCTGATCACCCAACTCGACGGTCACGTCCGCCCCGAGGACGTGACCGGGGGCACCGTGACCGGGACGCCGTCGTCATCGTCCACCCTGCCGTCCCTGGTGCTGGGCATGTGGCAGCAGCTCGATGCCGCAGCCGGGCACCGGGTGCTGGAGATCGGCACGGGCACCGGCTACTCGACCGCCCTCGGCGCGCATCGCCTCGGGGACGCCAACCTGACCAGCATCGAGTACGACCCGCTGGTGGCCGAGCGCGCCGCCGCCGCGATCGGGGCGGCCGGGTTCGCTCCCCGGCTGGTGATCGGCGACGGGCTGCTCGGCGACCCGGAGGGCGGCGAGGGTGCGTACGACCGGCTGATCGCCACCTGTGCCGTCCGGTACCTGCCGCCCGGCTGGCTGCACCAGGTGAAGCCCGGCGGCGTCATCCTGGCGACCCTGTCCGGGTGGGGGTTCGGTTTCGGGCTCGTGCGCCTGGTCGTGACGGCCCCCGGCGAGGGAACGGGGCGGTTCATGCCCGGCTGGACCAGCTTCATGATCGCCCGCCCGCACGACCGACCGCCGCGCCAGAGCATCTCCCTGCTCCCGGGGGACGAGCGCCCGTCCCGGATCGACCCCGAGGTCATCAGCACCTGGACCGGCAGCTGGGTCGCCCAGCTCGCGGCGCCCTCGGCCGAACGGATGGGAGCCGTTGGGCACCAGATCCTCTGGGACGTGGCCACCGGATCGCAGGCCCGGACGGCGCCCGTCCCCGGTGGCGGGTGGACCGTGGTGCAGCGCGGCCCGCTCCGGCTCTGGGACCAGGTGGAGAGCGCCGTCGAAGCCTGGCAGCGGGCCGGCGAGCCGCACCAGGAGGGCTTCGGCCTCACCGTCTCGCCGACCGGGCAGCGGGTCTGGATCGGAAGCGAGGACGGACCGGGCTGGTACCTGCCGATCTGACCCCTCCAGGATCGAGGCCCGCCATGCCCCGCGCGAGCGGATTCTTCGGCTACTGCCGTCAAGACCTGAAGAAGCCCCACCGGAAAACGATCCGGTGGGGCTTCTTCAGTGCAACGGTAGGGGTGGGGCGGGGTAGGGCTCCCTGTTAACCCCGGTCAGAACCCGTAGGGCGCGGAGCGAACTCCACGTTCTCGAATTCGAAGTCCGCCTGCTCGATCGCCTCCTGCCGCGTGGGATGGCACGTGTCCGTCAGGACTTCCCAGTCCGCAGAGCAGTAGAACAGGTAGTAATCGGACTCTCCGTCGTACCGTGCGATCGCCAGGTGGGAGATTTTCTCGTCGAGGCTGTCGATCGAGTGCCTGGTCCGGCCGGTGGGCCGCTGCGCGTCTCCCACCCGCGCGTACAGCTCGACCGAAGCGCCGTCAAGGACGGCCGGCACAGGTGCACTCATGGCCTGATCTCCACACTCGTGTTCTCGACCACGCGGCCGTTCTCGACCGCCTCGAAGTGGATGTGATGACTCTTCGACGTAGTCTCGTGCTTTCCGTAACGAACTATACGACTGCCATCACTCGACACGTACCGGCCGACTCCCTCTTCCCGGTACCCGGCCCCGAGCCAACGTTCGGCAAGGTCCATGGCCTGGTCCTGATTGATGGTTCCGCCGTGGTATTCCGGAGCACGTCCACGAGGGGTGGCCGCCACCTGGGAGGAGTTGGTGGTGACACAGTTCGGTCCGGAATTGTGAACCAGTACCGGCGTGTTCCCCGCCAGCACGTAGTACGTGTGCAGGTCTCGCACCGTCAGGTTGTGGGCGGGCTGGACCAGGTGGAAGTGTCGGATCCCGGCCAGGGCGACGACCGTGCCGTCGGAGCTGCGGACGGTGTCGTCCGCGGTCAGGTCCCCGGCGTTGACCCAGGCGTCCCGGTTGACGCTCCAGAACGGGTGGTGGTCGGTCGCGGTGATCTCGCCCCGGCCGTCGGCGAGGAGGAGCGTGGTGAAGTCGGCGTCGTCCGGGGTCACCATGGTGGCGTCGACCTCGCGAGCGGCCGTCTTCCCGGTCTCCGGGTCGGTGGCGAGGACGAGGTCCCCGACCTTCAACCGCTCGATGGGCTTGGTCGTCCCGTCCGCCATCCGAACCGCGACGCCCGCCGGGAAGCTGTCGCAGGACATGGCGATCTGGTTGCCGGGTGCGGGCTTCTCGGCCGCGGCCGCGGCCGGCTTGGGCTTGGCCGACTTGTTGAACTTGGCCAGGCCCTTGCCGAGGGCACCGGCGCCGACGCCTATCTCGCCCGGGCCGAACATGGCGATGTTCTCGAACTGCCAGTTCTTGAGCTGGTCCCAGAGCTCGTTGTAGATCGGGGACTTCTGGCATTCCTTGATCATGTGGCAGGCGTTCAGCGCTGCCGCCACGTAGTCGTGGGCGTCGGAGTCCGGGTCCTCTCCGAAGCGGTGACGCTGCTTCTGGAGGATCTTCAGGTTCTTGTTGGTCTGCTGGATCAGCTTGTTGAAGTCGGTCTTGCCGGTGGTGATCTGCACTCCGCCGGGAAGGACCGACTTCACGCTCTTGACGGTCTCGACGACCCAGTCGCCGCCGTTGACCGGCATCCAGTAGTCCTGGACCAGCTGGCCCTCGGGGGTGCGGCACTGGGCCGTACCGCCGCAGGTGCCGTCGGGCCGCAGCCCGGACGGGTCGCTGAGGGTGAGCGGGTTGTTGTTGCTGTACGTGTAGCCCGCCAGCGACTGCGGGTCGGTGTCGGCCAGGACCGGGTCCACGCTGATGAACCGGCCGGTGGCCGGGTCGTAGTCGCGGGCCCCGAGGTGGGTGAGGCCGGTGGGCTCGGCCGTGCCGCCGAGGAAGCCCCGGGTGCCGGCCCAGGTGGCGGGGTTGGCGCCGCGGCTGCCGCCGAAGGGCAGCGAGCGGCGCTGGTCCACGGCGCCGGTGGTGGCGTCGACGCCGATCTCGGCCGTGCCGTGGTGGTCGTTGACCTGGAAGGTCAGGCGGTTGTCGTCGGTACGGACCGCGGTGGCCGAGCCGAGCGGGTAGTAGCGGGTGGCGGTGGCCTTGGCGGCGCCCTTGACCAGCTTCAGCTCGACGCGGTCGAGGTAGAGGGTCCAGCTCTCGGCCGCCGGCTGGGCGGTGTCGAGGGTGTGGCCCAGCAGACGGTTGCCGACAGCGTCGTAGAGGTAGTCGGTGGTCTGGTTGGTCGTCGCGGTGGTACTGCCGTTGGTGGTCTGGACGGTCGCGGCGAGTCGGCCGACCCGGCCCTCGGAGTCCCAGGTCAGGGCCTGGTCGCCGGCCTGGTTGCCGGACGGCGACTTGAGGTGCCGACCGGTGGTGTTGCCCGCGGTGTCGTAGTCGTAGCTCTCCACGAGCGGAGCGCCGATCGTGCCGGTGACCGTGGAGGTGGAGCTCAGGCTGTGCGGTCGGGCCGCGGTGGCGGCGGGGTAGGTGTAGGTGGTGGTGGCGTCCTGGCCGGTGTTGCCGGTGGTGTCGTGCCGGGTCTCGGTGGCACGGGTGCCGTTGGTGTTGTAGGTCCAGCTGGTCCAGTACGGGGCGGGGCCGCCGAGCTGGGTGCCGCTGGGGGCCGTGCAGCCGCCGGTGCTGGGTGTGTAGGCCTCGGTGAGGCGGGCCAGGGAGTCGTAGCGGAAGCACTGCCGGTCGGTGCCGGAGCGCGAGGTGTCGGTGACGGAGGTGACGTTGCCGGCCTGGTCGTAGGTGTAGGCGGCGGCGCGGGTGGCGCCGGTGACGCCGTACTGGTCGGTGCGGCTGGACGCGAGGCGCTGGGTGCCCCACTCGTAGCCGTTGGTGATGTACACGTCCTTGCCGGCGGTGCCGTTGCTGAGCGTGGACTGCAGCGGCTTGCCGGTGAGGCTGTAGGTCTGGTTGGTGAGGTACTTCGTCAGGCCCTCGGCGGCCGTGGGCCGGTGCAGCGCGTCGTAGGTGAACGCCACCGACTCGGCCGCCAGGTTCCCGACGGCCGGGTACGCGATCGACCTGGCCTGCCCGTCGAGGCGGTAGATGGTGCCGCTGATGTAGCTGCCTGCCAGGGCCTCCTGGCCGGGGACGGACGGGATGGTGACCGTGGTGCGGGTGGGCCGGGCGAGGGTGTCGAACAGCGAGTAGGTGGTCTTGTACTGGTAGGTGGTGCCGCCGACCGTGCTGTAGCGGGTGCTGGACGACAGTTGGCCCTTGTTGCCGGCCGGGTCCCACGCCCGGGAGGTCAGCAGCGGGCCGGTCGCCGAGCCGTCGCGCGTCTCGATCGGCCGGGAGAGGTTGTCGTAGGCGGTGGCGACGGTCTTGCCGCCGCCGTCGGTGGTGGCGGTCAGATCGCCGCGGTCGTTGTACGTGCTGGTGGTGGTACCGGAGTCCGGGTCGACCGCCTTGGTCCGCCGGCCGAGCTGGTCGTACTGCCAGGTCCAGACACTGCCCGCCGGGCCGGTGAGCCTGGAGAGGTTGCCGGCCGCGTCGTAGCCGTAGGTGGTGGAGTCGTAGGCGCCGGTGGGCGTGGCGGACTTGTACTGGCGCAGCTCCACAGCCCGGCCGACCGCGTCGAAGACGGTCGTGGTGGGGGTGCCGCCGGTGGGCGGGGTGACGGTGACCCGGTCGCCGCCGTACTCGGTGAGCGTGGTGGCCAGCGGGGTGCCGACACCGTTGCCCGAGAGCGCGGTGGTCCTGACGACCCGCCCGAGGCCGTCGTACTCCGTTGCCGCCTGGGTCTCCAGGCCGGCGGTGTCGTCGATGTTGCGCAGCGTGCCGGAGGGCGCGCCGGTGGCGTAGTACGGGGAGTAGGCGAGCGCCGTCTGACCACGCTCGTCGTAGAAGGTGTCCGCGATGACGCGGCCGCCGTTGTCGCCCGGGGCCTGGCCCTGCCGGAAGCGGCCGAGGCCGTCGTACAGGGTGTAGGCGGTCTGCTGGGAGCCGTCCTCGTTGAGGGTCTTGCCGGCGACGGAGACGATCTGGTTGTCGGCGACCGTGTAGGCGTACTCCTGGTCGGGGGTCTGCCCGGTGGCCTTGGAGCGGTCGGGAAGCCAGACCTTCAGGGTGCGGCCGAGGGCGTCGTAGAGCGTGTCGGTGCGGCGGTTGTTGGCGTCGATCGTGTCGACGGCCAGGCCGCGCAGCAGGTCGTAGTCCGTGGTGGTGGTCTGCGTGGTGGTGGCGTCGCCGGCCTTGGCGGGCGGGGTGGTCTCCACCGTCCTGGTGGGCCGGCCGGTGGCCGGGGTGTAGGCGGTGGTGCTGGTCCGGGCGTTCGGCGAGGCCGTGGTGACCGGGTTGGTGGCGCCGCTGAGGTCGTAGACCGTGCTGGAGGCCAGCTCGGTGCTGCTCAGCGGACGGCCGTAGCCGTCGTAGGCGACGGCGTGGTCCAGGTAGGTGGCGCTGTTGCCGGTGCGGGACTTGAGCGTCTGGATGAGGGTGATGTCGCCCTTGGCGGGGGCGGCGCCGAAGCCCTGGCCGTCGAACCGGTAGCGGATGTCCGAGAGCACCGCCGAGGTGCCGTCGGCCCGGGTGTCCCGGTTGACGTCGGTGGCGCAGTTCGCGGCGACCACCTCGACACGGGTGGCGCTCCTGAGGATCCAGGTGCCGGCGTTGTCGGCGTACGTGGTGCGGGTGCAGGTGTCGTCGTCGGGGACCGCGACGTCACCCTGGTTCTCGACCGAGGTGACCCGGCCGTAGCCGTCGCGGGTGTTGTTGGTACGGGTCTCGCGCCAGCTGCTGCCCGTGCCCTTGTCGAGCGAGGTGAAGGTGCGGGTGACCGTGGTGCCGGTGATGTTGGCGGTGGTGGTGCCCCAGTCGCGGACGCGCTTGGCGGTCTCCTGCTTCCACGGCGTGTTGACGTTCTTGCCGAGGATCACGCCGCCGGGCTTGTCGTACTGCTCGGTGCGGTACTCGTAGCCGGCCCAGGCGTCGTCGTCGGTCAGGACGGTGCCCTGGCCGTCGTCGACGGTGACGGTGCGCTTGCCGTTCTTGTCAGCGGGGTTGTTGCGGTCCTGGTCCATGCCGCGCAGGAACCAGTGGTCGGCCTGGGTGGTCATGCCGGTGACGCCACCGGTCTCGACCCGGGTGCGGGCGTAGCCGCGCCACTGGGACCAGGTCTTGAGCTTGTCCTTGGTCAGGCCGTCCTCGTCGTCGAAGTGCCAGGCGGCGTCGCCGAGGTAGGTGTAGTGGGTGACCATGTCGGGTGCGCCGCCGGTGCGGTCGGTGGCGATGACCGCGTCGACGACGTACTTGTTGAACCACTCCGTGGTGACCGGGGTCTCGTCGGAGGCCTGGTACATCTGCGGGAAGCAGCGGGTGGTGTTGGACTGCGGGGTGGGCAGGTTGTTCCAGTCGCAGGCCGCGGCCGAGTAGTTGACGTCGACCTGGCCGCCCTGTTCGTCGGTGACGGTGCCGAGCCGCTGCTTGATGAACGGCATCCGGCCGTCGCCGACCTTGTCGAGCCGGTTGGCCATCTGCTTGTAGGCGAGGGTGGTCTTCGGCAGTGCGACGGACGGGGACGCGGAGGACCCGGTGTGCTTGATCGAGTCCAGCAGGAGCTGGTAGTCGAAGTCGGCGGTACCCCACTTGTGGGTCAGGTCCCAGGTGTCGACGGTGGCGTAACTTCCGTCGGCCTGAAGGGTCTTGGCGAGGATCTGGGTGAGGCGGGTGCGGGTGAAGAAGGTCGGCGAGTACTGCGTGGTGCAGTCGGTGCCGTCCTTGCAGTTCTGGTCCCACGGGGTGTCGTACCAGTACTGCCGGTTGGCGTCGATCTTCGCCGGGTCGCACACGCCCGCGCCGGTCTCCAGGCAGCGTTCGGCGGTGCCGAAGTCGACCCGGCCCATCGGCTTGACGGTGGCCGAGTACAGGTCGCCCTGCTGCTGGCCGTACTCGATGTGGTCCAGGCGCCCGCCCCGGATGTACGGGGTGCGGTCCGTGGACTTCAGGTTGCGGCCGTAGTTGTTGGTCTCGGGGGTGTACCAGTAGGTGATGTCGTTGCCGTGGGCGTCGACCACCAGGTCCAGGTTCCACCGCCAGCCCTGCTGGCACCACGAGGACGCGAAGTCGGCACCGTTGCAGGGCTCGCCCGCGTTGTTGCCGTAGACCGGCACGGTGTAGACGGACTTGGTCTCCGGCTTGCCCGCCGACCAGTTCGGCAGGCGGTTGTAGCCGAAGTAGTAGGTGGTGCCGTCGGTGGTGGTGGCGCGGAAGTACTCGCCGTCGTTGTCGCCGTTGCCGCGGCCGGTGTCGCGGACGCGCACGACCTTGGTGGCGTCGTCGTTCTTGATCCGCCACTCGTCGCCGGAGACCGGGATCAGCTCACCCGAGTGCCCCGCGAAGCTGATGGTGGCGTTGTCCGTCCCCCAGCACAGGTCGCCCGGGTTGTTGGTACCGGTCTTGGGCGCCCCGTCGTCGGCGCAGGCCTTGTAGCTGCGCTCGACGAAGCCCGGCGACAGGTCGAAGCCGTCACCGGCCCAGGAGGCCTGGTTGTTGCTGTTGGCCGTGCGGCCGTCGATCGCACCGGAGTTGTAGGACAGACCGACCTTCGGGGTCAGCCCGCCCGGCATCGCCGTGAGCGGCATGTCGTAGGACCAGGTGAACGCGCCGCTGTTCAGCGCCGTCGACCAGGAAGACGCGCTCGACAGCGGCGTCGCCCTGTAGTCGCCGCTCGGTCCGGCGCTGCCGGTGGTGGCCGCCAGCACCATCGCCCCCGGCGCGGACTGCAGGCGCATCGACCCGGCCGGGGCCGTGGTCAGGGCGTCGGCGGCGACGGTCTGCTTCGCCACGTCGTTGCCGCCCGGCAGCGGGGTCTGCACCCGGCATTCGGGCAGGTCGGGCGTGGTGAGCGCGCACTCGGGCAGGCGGACCAGCTTCAGCCGCGAGCCGAAGCCGGAGCCGGCCGCCTGGGCGAAGGACGAGTAGTCGACGGCCAGGCCGCTGTTCTCGTCGGCGCCCGTGACGGTCAGCAGGACGCCGTTGATGCCGGCCTTGGCGGCGGCGTCCTGGCCGAGCAGCTCGACCTTGGCCTTGCCCGCCGCGCCCGAGGACGAGAGCGCGACCGGCAGCTTGCCGGCCTTGACGGCCTTGCCCTTCTCGCCGGGCACGTCGACGGTGGCGCTGCCCGCGCCGGGCAGGGCGCCCTGCTTGCCGTCCGTCCTGCTGACGGTGGTGTCGGCCTTGCGGCCCTTGGCCTTGGCGTCGGAGCCCTTGACGGGCTTCTCGGGTGAGACCGCGGACGGCTTGGTGTACGGTTCCGCGGCCGCCGCGACGGCGGCCAGCGGCAGTGCCGGCAGCAGCGACCCGACCAGGGTGCCCGCGATGATCGCGGACATTCTGGTGCGGGTCGGCCGCGGCACCGACCTCTTCCTGCTCATGGGTGGGACAACTCCTCTGGGAGAAAACGGGTGTGACGGACCACGGGCCGGGCGGCAGGAAGCCGCCCGGCCCGCGAAACGGAGGGGGGAATCAGACCCCGGTGGAGGTGTTCAGCTCGACGTTGTAGTCGGCGAGCTTGGTGATCTGCGCGGGGCTCAGTACGCCCTGGTACAGCCAGACGTCGTCCAGCTCACCGGAGAAGTACTCGCCCCACGCGCCGGCCGCCCGGTTGCGGCCGAACTGCACGCCGCCCGTCGCCTCGTAGGGCTGCGGGGCGCCGGTCCAGGAGATGTGCGGGGTGCAGCCGGTCGAACCGTCCGGGCAGCCCTGGTTCTCGATCTGGCCGCCGACGTACAGGGCGAGCCGGTCCGCGAAGGCGTCGTAACTGACCGCCAGGTGCGTCCAGTTCTCCAGGACGGAGGTGGCCGGGGTGTGGGCGGTCAGGGTGCGGACCGCGCCGGTGGCGTCGGAGTCGCGCACCTCGGCCTGCCACTGGCCGGTGGGCTGGCCGTTGGCGTCCTTGCCCAGGGTGTGCCAGCGCAGGGTGACCGCGCTGTTGTTGGCGCCGGCGACGGACAGCACCGTCATGTCCCGGGTCGGGACGCCCGCGGTGTTCGCCCAGCCGGCCAGGGTGAAGCTCTGGCCGGTGTGCAGCGGGACGGAGCCGGTGGCCGCGTAGCCGGTGGAGCCGTCCAGCAGCAGGGTGCCGGGGGCGGGCAGCACGCCGCCGTCGGCCTTGATCGAGGCGCCGCCGCCGAGCTGGGCGCCGGCCTTGGCCGGGCCCTCGTCCGGGGTGACGGCCGGGGTGCCGGTGGCCGAGGAGAGCTTCCAGCGGCCGGCCAGCTGCGGGCGCTGCTGGACCATCGCGCTGGCCTCGGGGCCGGTGACGACGCGGTCGTAGAGGCGCACGTCGTCGATGTCGCCGCCGAAGAACTCGCCGTTGGCGCCCTCGCGGTTGACGGCACCGATCTGCAGCGGGCCGGGGGTGGCCCACGGCGCGTTCTGGGTGTAGTCGGACTCGCCGACCAGGAAGCCGTTGATGTAGAAGCGCAGCTTCTTGGCGGCGGTGTCGGAGACGCCCAGCAGGTGGGTCCACTCGCCGGTGGTGCCGGCGAAGCAGGGCGCGCCGTTGATCTGGGTGCCCGGGGTGCAGTCGGGCTGCCAGGTGCGGACCAGGGTGTCGGCGGAGGTGTCCTCCTTGTAGCGGCCGAAGATCCAGCGCTTCCAGTAGGTGGAGTAGTACAGCGAGAACTCGCTGTTGTGCTGGCCGATCTGGGTGACGGCGATCTTCGCGGTGGTGTCACCGGGGGTCGGCGCGGGCAGCTTGACCCACGCGGAGACCGAGAAGTCCCGGCTGCCGTCGACCTGCGGGCGGGTGCCGCGCAGGTAGTCGTCGACGCCGTCCAGGTGGATCGCCTTGTCGGCGATGCCGGGCCGGCCGAGTGCGACGCCGCTGTAGGCGGTCAGGTTGTCGGTCTCGGCGGTGCCGACCGGCTTGGCGGAGGCGCCGTCCAGGTGCCAGACCGACGTGGCGGGCAAGCCGGTGGCGAGCTGCTTGTCGGCGGCGACGTCGGCGGCCTCGGCCTTGCTCAGGGAGCGGTCCCAGAGCCGGACCTCGTCGACCGAGCCCTTCCACGGGTCGGTCCAGTTGCCGAAGTACTTGGAGCGGCCGAACTCCAGCGCGCCGTGGACGTCCCAGTTGGCGACCACGTTCACCGGGGTGCCGGGCACGCCGTTGACGTACAGGGTGCTGGTCTTCGCCACCGGGTCGTAGACGCCGACCAGGTGGGTCCACTGGCCGAGCACCACGGGGGCGTCGGAGCTCGCCGCTTCGAGGGCGTAGTCGGTGGGGTTGTCCCGGCTGGACGTCCACATGCTCCACTTGCCGCCGAAGGTGCCGAGGGCGAAGCGGGCCGCGGAGTTGCCGTTCTCACTGACGGCGACCCTGTTGCGGGTGTTCTCGGCGAGGTTGACCCAGGCGGAGACGGCGAAGCCGCGGGTGGTGTTCAGCACCGTGCCCTGGGTCTCGGCGTAGCCGTTGGCGGTGCCGTCGAAGGCGAGGCCCTCGGCGAGGTGACCGGGCGCCCCGGGGGTGGTGCCGGAGCCGAGGGTGGCCTCGAAGCTGCCGCCGGTGCCGGCGACGGAGGTGCCGCCGGCGGCGTCGTCCATCGACCAACCGGTGCGCTGGGTCTGGCCGGAGAGCACGTTGAAGTAGTACGTCTCGGGCTGCGAGGCGTTGCCCGCGCCGTCGACGGCCCGGGCGGAGAGGAAGTGCACGCCGGCGGTCTGCGGCTGGACGCGGACGGTCTGTCCGGCGCCGCCGCCGGTGGCGATCTCGTTCGCCGCGGACGGCGAGGTGTCCAGGCCCCACTGGTACTTGACCACGTCGGTCGCGGCCGACTTCAGGGTGAAGTAGCCGTTCTTGCCGACGCCGTCGGTCCAGGGGAGCGCGGCGGTGGCGTCCTTGGAGCCCGGGTAGGCGTCCGAGGTGATCGCCGGGCCGTCCGGTGCGGAGGTGTCGACGATGAAGTAGCAGCCGGTCGGGTCACCGTCGGAGGACCACGGCCCCCACTGCGCGCCGTCCCAGGCGCGGGCCTCCCAGTCGAGCTGGAGGTTCTGCGGCAGGCCGGTGGGCAGCGGCCAGGAGAACATCGAGCCGGAGGCCTTGAAGGTGTCCCACCCCGGTGCGGCGTCCTCCGAGCCGGTGGACCACCAGCGGCGGCGCAGGCCGCTGCCGTCGTCCCAGCCGACCGCGAACTGCACGCCGATGGCCTCGCCGTCCGGGTCGCTCGCCCGGGTGGTGACCTGCGGCATCTTGTTGATCTTGATGCCCGGGTACTGGCAGACCGAGCCCGGCGACATCGTCATGTCGGACATCGGGATCTGGTTGGGCCGCAGGTTGTAGTACACCGACAGGTAGGCGTCGTCGGTGAAGCGCTTCCAGGCGAGGGTGTCGCCCTCGTTCTGGGCCTTCAGACCGAAACTGATGGTCGGCCAGCCCCAGTTGGCGGCGTCCTGGACCAGGTTGCGCACCGCGCCGTCCTGGCCGTACTCCAGCCAGCCGCCGGGGCAGCTGCCGCTCCAGCCCTTCGCGGTGTTGATGGTCTGCAGGTAGCGGCTCCAGAACCCGGAGGCGTTCTGGCTGTTCCAGTTCAGGCCGGGGGAGATGTAGCCGGTGTTCCACAGCTCGACGGGCCGGGCGTCGCAGGAGTACGACCAGCTCTCGTAGGTGCCGAAGGTGGCGCTGAGGATCTGCTTGCCCACGAACGGGTTGGAGACCTGGAAGAAGGCCCGCTTCACGTCGGTCGGCGCGCACCGCGAGGTGTCGCCGCAGTAGCCGACGCCCCAGTCGTGGACGTAGCTGCTGTTGTACGTGAAGTGCCAGTACGCCTGGTTCGGGTAGCTGCGCGAGACGCCCGCCCAGTCACCGGCGTGCGGGGTGTTCCACGCCGGGTCGATCATCACCGGGTAGACGGTGTCCGCGGCGTCCAGCATGCCCTGGTCGGGCGACAGGACCAGGCCGTCCTTGGGCAGGTCGACCTTGAGCCGGGTCATCTTGGCGCCCTCGCCGGGCAGGTCGCCGTAGCCGGCGGCGGCGAGGTCGTTCCGACCGGCGGCGGGAGCGCCCGGGGCGGGGGCCTCGGCCTGCGGCGCCGCCTGCGGGGCGGCCTTGAACGTCTTCGGGGCGGCGGCCGGGGCGTTCGGCGTGGCGGTCGCCGGGGCGTCCGGCGTGACGGCGGCCGGCTTGGAGGAGTCCCACATCACCGGGACGGGCGCCTCGAAGACGGTGCCGCCGCCGGACGGGTCCTTCGCCTTGAGCGTGCCGTCCGCCTCCTGGCTGACCGTCAGGCCGGTGCCCTGCAGGCCGAGCCGGAGCTGGTCCAGCTCGGGGTTCTTGGCGGCCTCGGCGGTGTGCACCACGACGACCTGGGTGAACCCGGTCTTGGTGGCGGACAGCCGCAGGTCCACGTCCGGCAGGATCGACGCGTACTCGGCGGTCGCGCCGTTGACCTTCGGCTTGGGCAGCGGCTTCGGCCAGCTGAGCCTCAGCTCCTTGCCGGCCCGGGCCATCGTGACCAGCGGTTCGCTGCCACCGCCGGAGAACCGCAGGTCGGCGGTGGACCCCTTGGGGGCGACGGCGCCGCCGGGCAGTGCCTGCAGCGTCGGGTCGAGGTCCACCCAGGCGCCGTTCTTGCGCACCCGCTTGGGCTGGACGTAGGTGGTGGTCTTCAGCTTGCCGTCGGGCTGGGCGACGGTGTCACTGGTCTCGCTGCGCTTGGCGAGTACCTCGACCGGCTTGCCGCTGCGGGCGGCCTCCTTGACGGCCAGGCTCTCGGCGGTGTCCTGGGAGCCCGTCAGGCCGGGCGGTGGCGTTCCGCCGGTCGTGGCGGCGGCCGGCACCACCGCGGTCGCGGTCAGGGCGACCGCGGCGAGTGCCGCGGCGAGCAGACTGCCCGACCGTCTTGCTGCTGTTCTCACTGTGCGTAAGCTCCGACTTCCGATATGTGGGCGAAGTTTGAGCGGATCTTTATGGACGCTTAATCAGGTGTCAAAGGTTCATGAGAAATCCGCCAGGATGCATGCCCGGGTCGATGCGTCGTCAGAAGGGGAGCAGCGCAGGTAAAACCGGACAAACCACTTGATGCACTGTGGCGGAAGTCACAGACCTGGAGGGCTGTCGCGGTCCGTTCTCGCCCCCGGGTGGCGGCGGCGAACGGTGACCGACAGCTTCGATGCGACGCCGCGACGAGTGGCGGGCATCCCATCTCCTGGTCGTCGGTGCTGGTCACCCGGGGTGTCGTGGATGGAGGCGGCGCGGTCCGGGCGGCAGTGGGGGCCATGGGCGGTCACCGACGTGCCCCGGCAGCGGGACGCCGGTGCGGGGGTGGACGGTTCCCGGGCGCGGAGCGGCCGAGGGGGAGCGGCCTTCGGGACATTTCCACTCTTTCCGCCTGGCTGTTCGTCAGATATTTTCAGCGGAATAACTCGGCCTTGTTGTGGTCAAGTTGTCGTCAGGTCGGTGAATCGGAAATGCCGAATCGGGTTCGGGGAAAAGCCGATTAAGGAGCGGAAGGCGCGGCGTTCGGGCTCCAGTCCGCCGCCGGGCCGGTCGGCAGCGGTGGCAGGGTCCGCAGCGCCCGGGCGATCTGCCCCAGCCAGCGGGTCTCGGCCTCCAGGCCGCCGGTGTGCGGCAGGTGCGGTTCGGCCGGCGGCGGGCCGCCGCGGAGGGGGCCGTCGGGAGCCCGGGTGGGGGGGCGGCGCAGGGCGGCGGCG
>NZ_JBSHBN010000189.1:0-16737 GCF_053612025.1 Kitasatospora sp. NPDC054768 | reverse complement strand
GACGCCAACACCAGGCCCGGACCAGCCACTACAAACGACGAGGCCACAGCCCAAGAGCTGAAGCCTCGCCACAGTAAGCACCGTTGCAGTACTAGCACGCGCCCGACATCCGGGGGCGTCGACCAACCGCGGGGCCGCGAAGACGGCTGCCACCGACAGAGCAGCCATCGCAATCAGACAGGCCGCCAGGAGCCGTTCCACGTCGGCGATCCCGTCAACCTGATCGGCCTGCCGAATCCGCACCAGCTCCGGAACGAACGCGGCGTTCAACACACTGCCGAAAAAGAGGAAGGAAACCGTGTTCGGCAGTGTGTTGGCGACGTTATACGCGTCGGCGACCTGGTCCGTGCCCAGTGCCGCGGTCATGGCCGCCCTGCGCAGAAACCCAGGGCACGCGAGACTGCCAATCTAATACCATCACGCCCGCACTATCATTATTCCTATCCATGAGGAAGTACCAGCCTCCTGTCCACCTCCTTATACCTCCCATTTCTTCTCCACGTTCTGTTTTATCTCCTTATCGTCACTGTAGGCCCAGGACGCTACTCGATCAAGTATGTCTCCTTTCCGAAAAGTCAACCGGCGCAGCCTGTAACGGAATAGGGATCGGGATCCGATGAGGGTGGCAACGGGCCTTAGCCGGCGCATGAGCTGATGGACTTTTCTCGAACCAGGGCAGCATCAGTGGTGCCAGTGAGGACAGCGATCGACGTGGCAGCCGCAGCGATGACGTGCACACCGCAGGCAATCTGCTCCACGTACACGTCGGGAACCGTATACAACGGCATGATCTTCTCCTTGAAAGGTAAGGATCCCCCTACGTCACCCTCGTCAATGGCTTCGCCCGGGACCAGCCGAAGCCGAGACCCCATTCAGGCGACACGAATTCCCTCAGGGGCAACAGCCCGACCAGCGCCCCACACCTTCACTGAGTAGGGTCGGGGACTGGCGCGGTGGCTGTCGCTCCGTTTCCAGTCCCCGCCGCTTCAAACCGTGCATGCAGTTCTCCCGCACACGGCTTTCCGACATCGTTCACCGGCTGGCATGCACCGTCGCCCCGCGTACGTTCCGGTCAGGCGGTAGACCCCGAGTCGAGTGATCCACCCATTGAGCTGCTCTGGCTTTCATGGAGTCCCTGATGTCTGGGTTTGTTACGATCCAGGCGTAAGGAGAACCACGAGAGTGCCAGCACCCCGCAAGTATCCCGATGAACTTCGTGAGCGCGCCGTGCGCGAGGTCCGCTCGACGGGCCGGCCCGTCGCCCACGTGGCCCGTGACCTGGGCATCCACAAGGAAGCCCTGCGGTCCTGGGTGCGTCAGGCCGAGGCCGACGCCGGAGAACGCGACGATCGGCTCACGACCGCAGAGCAGGAAGAGCTGAAAGAACTCCGCAAGGAGAATGCCGAGTTGAGGCGGGCCAACGAGATCCTCAAGGCCGCCAGCGTGTTTTTTGCCCAGGAGATCGACCGTCCCCGGACGAGGCCGAGCAGGTGATCGACCACCTGCGCGACGGCTTCGGGGTCGATCCCGTATGCCGGGTACTGGAGCTGTCGCCCTCGACGTACTTCGCGCGCAAGCAGCGGCCGAAGTCGGCCCGCCGGCTCCGCGACGAGGAACTGATTCCGCTGGTCACAGCCGTGTGGGAGGACTCCGGCCGCACCTACGGGGCCCGCCGCGTCACCCGCGCACTCGCCCGCGCCGGCCACCAGGTCGCGCGGTGCACCGTCGAGCGCCTGATGCGCGAGCGCGGCATCGAAGGCGTCAGCCGCGGACAGCGGCGCCGCACCACCGCGCCGGAGCCCGCAGCGCCACGTCCGCCGGACCTGGTCAACCGCCGGTTCACCGCCGAGCGGCCCAACCAGCTGTGGCTGGCCGACCTGACCTACATCCGCACCTGGTCGGGCTGGGTCTACGTGGCGTTCGTCCTGGACGCGTACTCCCGCCGGATCGTGGGCTGGCAGGCCGCCACCCACATGCGCACCGACCTGCCGCTGGACGCGCTGGAGATGGCACTGTGGCGACAGAAGATCAAGAAGGATGCCGGCCTCATTCACCACAGCGACCGCGGGTCGCAATACGTATCCATTCGCTACACGGAGCGATTGGTCGAGGTCGGCGCCTCGTCATCCGTCGGCTCGGTCGCGGACTCGTACGACAACGCGATGGCCGAGGCCCTGAACGGCACGTTCAAGGCCGAACTGATCGAGCATCAGGGGCCGTGGCGGGACTTCGACGAGGTCGAGCAGGCCGTCTTCCAGTGGATCGCGTGGTACAACAGCGAGCGCCTCCACTCGGCCCTCGACTACATGCCGCCCGACGAGTACGAGCAGGCGTACTGGACGAGCCCGGAGCAACACCCGCAAGTCGCTTGATCACACGAACGCGGACTCCACGAAAGCCGGGGCAGCTCAGAGGCCCAGTTCACCGAGGCGAGCTTCGGTTTCCGGCCCAAGAGGTCCGCGATCGACGCGTGCGAGGCCGTTCGCGTCGCCGCGAACCAGCGGCAGGATTGGGTGTTCGAGGCCGACATCCGGGACTGCTTCGGGACGATCGACCACGACGCGCTGATGGTCCAGGTGGCCCGGCGGGTGGTGGACCGGTCGATGCTGAAGCTGATCCGGGCGTGGCTGCGGATGGGAGTGCTGGAGGGCGGGGTGACCTCTCCGACCGGGGCGGGAACCCCGCAGGGCTCACCGATTTCTCCGCTGCTGGCCAACGTGGCCCTGCATGTCCTCGATGAGGCGTGGCCGGCGGCTGGGGACGTTGGTGCGCTACTGCGACGACTTCGTGGTCCTGTCGCCGACCAGGCAGCGTGCCGAGCAGGCGCGTGAGCTGGCGGCGGAGGTGCTGGGCGGGCTCGGGATGCGGTTGCATCCGGAGAAGTCCGGCATCGTCTGCCTCACCAGGGGCGGGCAGGGTTTCGATTTCCTCGGATTCTATCACCGGAAGGTGGAGTCGTGGAAGTGGCGGGGCAGGTTCTACCTGCAACGCTGGCCCTCGGCGCGGGCGTTGGGGGTGCTGCGGGACAAGGTCCGCGCGGCGACCTCCAGATCCCGGACCGAACGGCCGGTGTCCGCCGTGGTGGCCGACCTCATTCCCGTCCTTCGGGGTTGGGCTGCGTATTTCCGCAACGGGAACTCCGGGCGGAAGTTCAACGCGATTGACGGCTACGTCCACGAGCGGCTGGCGATCTTCGCCAGCCGTAAACACCGGCTCGCGGGCCGGAACTGGACCACCCGTTACACCTATGGGTGGATCACTCGACTCGGGGTCTACCGCCTGACCGGAACGTACGCGGGGCGACGGTGCATGCCAGCCGGTGAACGATGTCGGAAAGCCGTGTGCGGGAGAACTGCATGCACGGTTTGAAGCGGCGGGGACTGGAAACGGAGCGACAGCCACCGCGCCAGTCCCCGACCCTACTTAAGTCCGTTTCTGGTAGCGGCCGCGTCCCGGTTGGTCGAGGAGTCCCTGGCGAACGAGTCGTCTCAGGCGGGAGCGGGTGACGTTGATCGAGGGCTCGTCGGTGGGCAGCCCGAGGAGTTCGTGCAGGTCACGGACCTGGAATACCCGTCCGGGATGATCGTTGAAGGCGGTCACGATGCGCTGGTAGACGGTGGCTGGTCCCTCGATGGCGTGTGTGGATTCGGCAAGGGCGAGCCCGTCGATGACCTTGCTGGCGGTGACGAGTTCGGCGAGACGGGCCTCGACCTCGGCCAGGGCCCTGGTGAGTTGCTCGATCTGTACGCGCAGCCCGTCGGCTCGTGCGGCAGTCTCGTCGTGTTCGGCCCGCAGCAGCCCCAGGCCGTACGAGACGGACTCGAAGTCGGCCTCGAAGATGGGCTCCAGCACCAGTTTCAGTGCTGCCTGGACCACGCGGTCGGCAACGGTCGGGATGCCGAGACTCCTCAGCTTCCCGCCGTGCTTGGGAATCATCCGCTCGCGCACCGGCAGCGGACGGAACGTCTGCTGCCGTAACTGCTCGCGCAGTTGGTTCAGGAACACCTCCACGCCGACCTGCTCGGCGATGGAGCGGACCGTGGCCCGGTCCACGCCGGCTGTTCGGGCACCGGTGTTGCCGGCGACCCGGTCCCACGCCATCGCGAGGAACCTGCGGTCGCATTCCAGGTGGTACAGATCATCGAAGCGGCAGCCGGGATCGGCCGCCGCCCAGCGGTGCAGTTTGGTCTGCATCTCCCGTACCCGCAGCGGAGGCACCGGTGGCGCGTCGTGCTGCACGGCCGGGGTCTCCACCCCGGCGTCTTCGAGCATTGCAGTCCCCTTCTACTCGTAACCCGCTGCCGCCCTTCGCCATGTGCGCGGCTTTCCCGCGCTCGGACTACTACGGCGGCTCCGCCCCGCCCCGGCCCGTTCGGCCGACGATGGGCCCAGCCCGGATCTCCGCGCCGGATGCGCGGCCCGTGACGGGACCGGGACGGTTCCCGTGTTCACTTGTGATCGCTTGTCGGAGTAGGCGCCCGGCTATACCCCGGCGGCATCGCCACGGTTACGCCGCAGACTTTCACCGTGGCCTTGCGCGGCAGCGAACAAGACCACCACACAAGTCGCCCGCCGAAGAACGAGGCGAGCGTGCACCGCTCCCAGCCCAGATCCGCCAGGTTCGAGCTGGTGGGATTCGTTACGAGGCTTCACACACCGGTTTCTCGCGTACACCTCTCCGTCTCGCTCGCCGGGCACACAGCCATCTGGCAGTACTGGCCCCGCCCCGGCTTTGTCAGGGCTGCTTCCCGCCCTCCCCGGCACCTCCCGGGTCAGGCTGCCCTCAGCTTCAACCCCACTGCTGCGACAGCGGGTTGGTGCAGGTCTCTCACCTCCACACGATCAACAAGCGCCTCACGGCGCACCTGCTCGACCACCCACCGCTTCGGTTGTGGGACGAGACCCTTGCCCTGGGCGCCGGGGTTGCGGCGGACCACCTCGACGGTGATGTCGTTCACCGCCCCATGGATGATCACGGCGTCCTTGAAGCCCTGGTCGACCAAGACCTTCTCCAGCCGCATCCCGCATCGTTCGGCTGCCTGGTCCAGCAGGGCGATGCCGGCCTCGTTGTCGTGCGCGCTCGCGGCGAGGACCACCACGCCGATGATCAGGCCCAGCACGTCGACGGCCAGGCCCCGCTTCCTGCCGGGTGTCTTCTTGTTCGCGTCGAGTCCCGTCGTCTCCTTCGGCACCCCGGCCGCCACGCGGACGGACTGGGTGTCGATGATCACCAGGGACGGGTCCTCTAATCGTCTGGCCCGCTCCCGCACCTGGCAGCGCAGGATCTCCTGGATCCGCTGGTCAAGACCGTCCTGGCGCCACAAGGTGAAGTAGTAGAACACCGCCGACCAGGCCGGGAAGTCGTGCGGCAGGAGCCGCCACTGGCAGCCCGTCCGGTTCTGGTACAGCAGCGCGTTCACGACCTCGCGCAGGTCGCAGGAACCCGGGTGCCCGGTCGCCGAGCGCGACACCCGCTCCCGCTTCCAGGCGGTGACCAGCGGCTCGATCAAGGCCCACTGCCCGTCGGACAAGTCCGTTGAGTACGGCATACGTTCCATGCCCCAACAGCATCCGACCACCGCCCTGCGGCCAAGTCGGCGCCTCCGGCATCACCAACTGGAACAGCTCCCGCAACTCGTCCGGGACAAGGCGCTCCACGGTCGTCACCTGCAGCCTACTCAGCCACCTAAATGAAATGTCCTCTTACGTCTGCACATTCACGAGCGTCGGCGGTGCAGCCGAGATGGATCAGCCGACCGGTCACCGTCTACACCCGGATGGCGCTGCTTCTCCCAGCCACGGATGAGAAGAGCTCACTCCCAGGCGCCCTCCCGGCCGACGATTTCCCGATCGCTGTACCTTGGGTGACCAATAAACGCTCTGGCGCTCGGATATCGTCGACCCACGAAACGTGATTACCGATGCAGTTGTCCAGCTCAGTTGGTGGCGTGCTACTGAACTTGAATTCGTGATGTCGATGTCGGCTGGGGTCAGTCGTTTATGTTCAGGCCGACCTGGGTGAGGCAGCCGTCGATCAGGTGTGGGCGGTACTGGACCTTCTTGAGGCGGGTCCGGACGGCTTTGGCCAGGTGGTCGACGTTGGCGACCGCGAGGTTGCCGATGCCGCGTTTGACCAGGGCCCAGATGCCCTCCTGCGGGTTGAGATCGGGTGTGTAGGAGGGCAACTGGAAGACGGTCAGCCAGTCCTCGTTGGCGGCGATGAACTCCTTCATCGGCGGCATCAAGTGCGTGGACAGGTTGTCCCAGACGAGCACGATCGGGCCGCCGAGTTGGACGCGGGCGCGCAGGATCAGGTCGCGGTAGTCCTGCCAGGTGAACGCCTTGGGCTCGCCCTTGCGGCCGCGGTGGACGCGGAAGCCGTAGATCATGCGGGATCGCTGGCCTGCCTTGTAGCAGGCCATCCCGGCTATCGAGACCCGTCCGGAACCCCGGCCGCGGACGCGGACCACCGGCGTGCACCCGATGCGTCCCCAGGTCCTGGCGCGCGGCGGTCTCATGGTCTGCCCGGCTTCGTCCTCGAAGACCAGCCAGGCTCCCCGAGCCGCCGCGGCGCTTTTACCCGGGGCCAGACCTCCTTCTTCCACAACTCGACCGCCTGGTCGTCCCGTTCGATGGCCCGGCGGGTCGGCTGCTGCCAGGACCAGTCGTGGCGCTTGAGCAGTGCCCAGGTCCCCTCGACGGTGTAGCCGACGTGGAACAGCCGGCCGATCAGCTTCTTCACCCGGGCGAGCGTCCAGCGCTGGTCCTCCCAGTCATGGATGAGAGGACCACGATCCAACTCGCGCTCCAGCCGGGCGATTTTCTTCTCGCTAAGCCTCGGTCGCCCAGGTGAGCCCTTCGACAGCACTCCGGCTTCACCCCGCTCACGCCACTGCTGGCGCCATCGCTCCACCGACCGCTCGCTCACCCGTAACGCGGTGGCGATCTCCCGGTTCTTCTCCCCGCCCTCGAAGCGTTCCACGGCCTGCAGCCGGATCCGCTCCCGCGCGGCCCTCTCGGCGTCGGTCAACCCGCCGCCCTGCGCGTATCTCACAGCTCAGGGCTACCGGACCCGCACAGCAGCTGTCAGGCAAACGGCTCCGACATCACGCTTTCAGGTTCAGTATCAGGGCGCCATGCCAACGTTGTGGGGCTGGGGAGCTGCAGCGACAGGCCAGCTTCCATCAGGCGAGAATGAAGGTTATTCCGCTGGCTGCTCTTCAGGGTCTCCGCCGTCGACAATTCCACACTCGGTTACCTCGAGCTGATCCAGTTTGAGCAGCAGTCAGTGGCATTCCATAGGATGTCCTACGCCACATGAAGCTTTGGTGTCGATTATCTCGGGGAAGGTGAGATGCTTGGCGGATGATCGACGCGAGAATCCGCCGCGCAGGCACTTGCGATGCGCCGGTGCTGACAGAGCTGCGGTGGGACTTCACACGAGAAGACCACGGCGACGCACCTGTGCCTTTGACGGAGCCGGCGCTTCTGGACGCCTGCCGCACATGGTTGCATGAGCGGCTGGAAAATGAGTCCATTCTGGCCTGGGTCGCAGAGGTGGACGGTAGCGTGTGCGGGCACGTGTTCCTGCACCCGGTTGAGAAAGCGCCAGTTCCCTATCCAGGACCGGCCATGTGGGGGTGTGTGACCGAAATCTATGTCACGCCGGCCCACAGAGGTCACGGGCTGGGGCATCAGCTTTTGGATGCGCTTCGGGCTTATGCCCGCGACGCAGGGTTCGAGACGCTGGTGACGTGGCCGTCCGAGTGCAGTACACGGCTGTACTGGCGGGCGGGCTTCGTTCCGCCGCATGAGCTGCTGGAACTCCGGTTCCCCGAAGCGTCGCCGGACGACATGGCGGACTGACCGTCGTGGTTCGCCAGGGTACTGCGTCAGTCCCCTGTCTTGGAGCTTCCCAGTCGGGGTTCGGTGAGGGCTCGCCATAGGGAGGGACCCGAAGTGGCTGGGGTAGATGCGGCTGGAGTCGCGTGGTGGTCCGCCCCCGCGCGACCAGTTTCACAAAGCGCAAACCATCCGAAGTACGCGCCGCTGTGGGGCCCGAATCGACCTTGAGCCGCAGGGCGCGGAGCCCGGGCGTCAACGGTGGACTTACGACCTGCCACTCGTCCGGGCGAACCCTGCCCCAGCCGGTCCATCCTCCCCCTCCGATCGGGGAACGGTGCCCTACGGTGCTGGTCATGGTCCGACGTATCGGCAGAGGCGGCCGCAAGGGGCAGACCCACGCCGCCGCCCCCGACCTCCGCTCGTACGACACTCCACCCGCCGCGCCGGTCACCGTGACTCGAGCGGACCAAATGGCAGAGGTCGTGCCCGCACAGCAGTCCCGCTCGGTCCAGCGCCAAAGCACCCGACACCACCCGTTTGTCTGCGCGGTGTGCGGCTATCCCATCACAGAGTCGCCCACCCTGTTCAGCAACGTGCGCGGTACCCGGGGCAAGCCCGTCCACAAGGTGTGTGACCCAAGCGCAACCAGCACACGGCCGCTGCAGTCTCCCTGGCAACTCGGCCAGACGCCGTTGCCGCCATCAGCGGTGCACGCTCTGGCCACCGGATGGGCAGATCCCGGCGCCGGCTGGCTCGGCTTCCCCTGCTCCAGATGCGGGGCCCTTCCGGAGGAACGGTGCATCGTTCGCTACAGCGACGGATCGACCGGTGCGGTCAAGACTCCGCACCCGGAGCGCTCTACTGCTGCCCGCCGGGCAGCCCTACCCCGGTAGGCCATATCTGATGAAGGGCCTCAGATGGTCGGCAGAAGCGGATGAGGCGGACAGCCCAGCCGGCAATCGATGACAAAGTAATCTGCTCTTATTGGGCGTAGTGCCGCGAAAGCAGGCATGAATGAAAGCCTTATATAAGAACAAGATCAACAAAACGCCCACTAAGATCCACGGCTCTCAAATCAGGCCCTGGCGGATCGCGTAGGCAACGGCATGAGTCCGGTTGTGCAACCCGTACCGGACGACCACACCGTGCAGAAGAGCTTTGACGGTCCGCTCTGAGAAGCCGATTCGTCGGGCGATTGCTGCGGTGTCGTAACCCTGAGCCACCAGCTCCAGGATCTCCGCCTCCCTTTTGGTGAGGCCACCGATGGTCAGACCATGTTGGTTGAGAACCCGCTGCTGCAACTGTCCCACCTGGCCAAGTAGGCGTCCCAGCAGATCACCGGGAACGGCACCCTCCCCGTTGGCCACGGAGACGATAGTCGACACGAGATGTTCGGAGGTGAGAACGTCCCGGTAGAGTAGTGCGCGGACTCCACAGGATGCGGCAACCATCAGATCGGCTTCTTCGATGTGTCCGATGAGGAGTGTCGTCGAAGAGCCAGAGCTCGAGTAATGCAGCTGGCGCAGCGTCTTCAGGATCGGTTCACTCAGAGTCTCGGCCACGACAAGGTTGACAACCGGCTGTTCGCTTTCGCCGGCAGTGTCGTCATCGGCCGTAAGTAGCTGGATCTCTGGCCGTACCCGGAGATAGCTCACCACGCCAGCTTCCAAGAGCGGGTCCTCAGCATGAACACTTACCGTGATTCGATCCACCGTGGACTACCTGATTCCTTTCAGAGTGAGCGCTTGATCCATTGGACAGCGGATTTGAAGTAGGGATCACCGGCTCGAAAACGCCAAGATGAGAACATCTCCCTCACCCGGACGGACAGGTTGAATCGTGGCCTTGCAGTTCCATGCGAGATTTCCAGAAAGCCGCGCCGGCCCGGGCGATGCTAGAGCGGAAGGCGCTCGCGGACGTATCGTTCCACCGGGTCGGCAAGGAGGCCGTGGCCAGGATCTGGTCTTGCGGGCCTGGCGCTGCCCGTCTGGTCATGGCAGGACGATCGATCACGAAGGTGCATGCCACGATCGCTGGATGATCACCCCTTCGTGGGAAAACTTCTTACCAGACCAAATGGAGAGTCAAATGGTGAGTTTCTGATTTGTTCTTCGGATCAAGTTTGACTTGAATATCGCACGACCCATTTGTCGGGATGCAAACCGTTGACGCAGATGCTGCCGACGGCCGCGCCAGGGGCGATGACGATGCCGAATTTCCCGAAGAAATAGACTCGAGCGAGGGTGGGGAATTCGATGACATAACAGAAAATGGCATCAGGGGACCCCATGGCCGCATCAACGGCTGTGGAATCGGGGGAACCGATAGCTGCCCCACCGACTGCTCTGGAAGTGCTGCTGTGGTCAGCACGGCGGCAGCAGTCAGGGTGGCTGCGAGAGTGCCGGATCGAATGCGCATATTCTCTCCTGAATTTCCGTCGGCAAGAGTGCAAATCGTATAACATGCTGGCCTGAGACGGAGCGCGGCTACCTCTCCTTCATCGAATTCGATTGGGGAAAATCCGGGGCTGCTAAACTTGAACCCTTGATGTCGTCCAGACAGGTGTCGCAGTGCCTACCCGACAGCTGATCACCCGCCTGGTAGCCATTGCGCTGCGAGAGACGCGCGTGGAAGCTTCCCCGCCAACGCCGAGAGGACTTTGTGGATCCGGCCGCAAGTCGACTTCGAAAGGGCGTTGACAATCACCGCTCTCCGAATTGGCTCTCATCAACCAAGCGGCCCATCTTGCGGTACTCGGCTTCGACCGCGGCGAACAGGTCGGACGTGGTAATGGGGTGCCCAGTACGAGCAGACCGGTATGCGGCGGTGAGTGCGCATGACCGGATATTTCCTCCGGTCAGCTCGAAGGCTGAGGCAACTAGCTGAAGATCTAGATCAAGGTCGCGCGGCGGAGCGGAGCCCAAGCAAAGATCCCAAAGTTTGGATCGCTCGGCGACCCCCGGGCTTGGAAAATGGATGATCCCGTCCAGGCGGCGCAAGAACGCTTGATCAACATTGCCACGAAGGTTTGTTGCCAGCACCGCAATTCCATCGAAGGTTTCCAGGCGCTGCAACAGATAGGCGGCTTCGATGTTCGCGTAGCGATCGTGCGCATCGGAAATCGGTGAGCGTGTGCCAAAAAGCGCGTCGGCTTCGTCGAAAAAGAGCATTCCACGTACTTCTGCGGCTGCGGTGAAGATCCGTTCAAGGTTCTTCTCCGTCTCGCCGATATACTTGTCCACCACGGTGGCGAGATTCACCACATACAGGTCGACGCCCGTCCCGGATGCCAGCACCTCGGCGGCCAGTGTCTTGCCGGTGCCGGACTCGCCGGTGAACAGTGCCACCACCTTTCTGCCGCGGCCGTGCGCCGGGCGCAGCCGCCAGTCGCTCAGTACGGTGTCGCGGTGACGGATCCTGTCAGCCAGTTCGTGCAGTTGCTGCTTGGGCAGGTCAGCCAGTACCAGGTCGTCCCAGGTTGCGGACGGCTCGATTCGGCACGCAAGGCGCTCCAGATCTGCGGAGTTGTGCAGACGGGCGGTCCGGCAGAGTTGGTTGACCATCAATGGGTTTTGTTCAAAAGCTGCTTGGGCACTGGCAGCCGTGACGGTGGTGCGGATCTGATGAGGAGCCAGCCGGTAGAGGGACAGGGCTGTCGAGTCGGCGAGTGTGCCGTGAGGCTCACCCAGTTCCGCCTTCCACCATTGGCTATAATCGTGTTGTCCACTCGGGGCCAACGCAGCCACCAGCGGCATCGGATCGGACCAGCGTGCATCCCAGGTACTGGAGCCGGTGAGTACGACAGGCATTGCCAGGTCGTTCAGGTCGCGTAGCACCTCCGCCCGTTCTGCCGCCGCGACCGGCAGGCGTTCGAGCGGGCCGATGACCAGACCTGTCCCACGAAGGCGCGCTTCCCTGGCGGCGCTATCCAGCACAAGCTGGATGTCTACTGGGGCAGGGACCTTGGAGAGGTCAACAATCACTACCTCACCTGTGTTGCCACGGTCGCGGGCTACGGCAGTCGTGATTGTGGCAGCAACCTCAGTCACCGGACTGTCCGGCGTCCCGCGCAGGTAGACGAGGCGGCCGTCGATGGTGCTGGGGATGAGGAGAGCAGCGAGCCGGTCCGCCTCGGCCTTCGCCTGGGTACCCACCGGCAAGTTCGGGCAGGTCAGACATCGAGCGATGCCATGCAGTCGATTGTCGAGCCGGTCGTCGCCCAGTAGATGGCCGACGACCCTTTCCTCCAGGCGGAGGCTGCGGGCTAGAAGTGGTTGGTCGTCGTCCTCGATGGTGAGCAGCTTGTAGTCCAGCAGAGGTGATCCTGGACTGAGGCGTGTGCGAAATTCGGCACCCATGAGCGTTGCCCCGCACAACTCCAGGGCGAGGCCGACGGAGGCCCAGCGGCGGCTGATATCGTCGTGCAGGTAACCGTAGAACCGACCGAAGCGGGGGTCGATCTCAGGTGCGAAGGCGATCAGTAGCAGCTCGGTATCCAGCGCTGACAGCCTGCAGTTCTTGGCCAGACCTCTTATCCGTACGTGGACACCGCTGGCCTCGATGCGGTTTGCCATAGCATTTGCCGTCGCCAGCGATCTCTTGATTTCATTCGTCAGACCGTCGCCAATGGGTTCCTCATCTTCTCCGTCATGGTGCGAATCCAGGTCGAAGGTGGGAGATGCGCCGAGCAATCGAATGATTGTTTGCTCAGTAACATAAAGCCCTCGATATGGGTTGCCGGTGCCTTCCGGGGAGGTCCGGAGGCGCTCGAACAATGCACGCCTCACGCGTTGCTCTACTACATGCAGCCGAGCCAGGAGGTAGGACATTTCCGTTGCGTCCTCATCACTCGTTGCGGCAATAATTGGCGAATTAAAGATCGTTTCTCTCCTGTCAGGATTCAATGACCGTATTGTGCGAATCACCGAGGTCGCTGGAATCATGCCCCAGCACTACAAGCTTGCCTTCTATGGCTCGCCGGACGGTGTGGAAATTCCCTTGCATCGAGGCTGCGGAGCGAGGCATCGAAGGACATATCATCAATTCGACCACCCGGCGGTGCCGGCCAAGGAGATTCGATGACTCGACGCCTCGGCGGGCGATGTGGACGATGATCTGACGTCGTCGAAGGTAGGAATGGATGAAGCGGCGGTGCCTGGCTCTCGTGGGCGGCGGCGCCCGGGATCGCGAGCGACAGGGATAAACCGGTATGCTCCATGAGCAAGTAGATCTTTGAGCCGTACTTGCCCCGATCGACAGGATTCGGACCCGTCAATTCCCCCTCTTCAGGGCGCGCATGTTGACCGAGTCGACTGCGCAACGGGATCAGTCGAGCTCACCGCGGCTGCCGAGTCCGTCCAGAACGACCTGGTGGAGCTTCGCCCGGCCCCGGGCCTTGCTCCACTCGGTGAAGCGCTGGTGAGCCGTCAGGCCGGACGGCCCGAAGCACGGTGGCAACTTGGCCCACGTGCACCCCGATGTCGCCACGAAAACGATCGCCGTAAGCACCTCGCGATCCCCGTACCGACGCTGACCGCCACTCTGTGGACGTGTAGGCGTGGCTGGTACCACCAACCGGAATGGCGCCCACGACTCGTCCGGCACCAGACGCTCCACGATCACCACCCGCGAAGCCTGTCCAGCTATCCAAATGAGATGACCTCATAGCCCCGAATTGGCGCGACGACCTGTCAGCTTCACCGGGCGTCGGAGTACCGCGGAGGCCGGGCGCTGGATCCTCCTGGCCCGGCCGGCAGTAGACACTGGTCTGAAGGATCGGCCCGCTGATAGGCGTGCGCTATGGGCGAGCCTGGTGATGCTGGCCCTGCTCGGCACCTCCCGTCGGCACATCATGGGATCATCGATCGCCACAGCCCCGCGCCGGGACTCACTGACAACGCCGAGGTCCACGAAGCACTATCGGTCGTAACGGCACGCCGTCACGGCCGTCTTGAACAAACCCTGCACTGTCCGGCGGCCTCGCGCGGCCGTGGCGGACATTCCGAGGCGGCCGAGGCACCCTGGGCGGGTAGACGGCGGGTGCTCGTCAGGGAGGGAGCGGTCAGCGAGGCGGGCCCATCCGAGTTGGACCGAGGGGGGAGGGCGGTGGAATGGCTCGTGGGGCGTGAGGGCGTCCGTGCGGCTCGCAGTTTGGCCCACTGCTCCGGGGGGAGCGGGGAGGTCAAGCGTTGTGACGGGAGGCCGTCCGTGTGCACGTGGATCTGCCGGCCGACCAGTTGGAGGGTGACCGTGCGGCCCACGAAGCGGGGGTGGACGCGGACTCGAAGTCTGTTCAGGCTCACGTTGCCGGCCGACGAAACGGTCCGGCGCACGCTCTTGCACGTTGCCGTAACGGTGCCGGACCTTTGAGTGAACCGCTGGGGGCGCCTGTCGGACGGGAGGCGGCCGATGTGAAGGCCAGGGGTCAGGAAGCCGGGGGCGGTGACGGCAGTCTCGGCATGGCGTGTCCGTCGGGCGCGTTCGGCGAGCAGCACGTGGTCTTCCCGAAAGAGAAGCGTCCGGCTGCGGTTCAACCGGGCCAGCGGCCTGAGATGCCCACGGTGCACCCACTGGTGAACGCAGTTCGGCGTCACGCCGAGCAGTTGGGCCGCTTCGACCGCGGTGAGCAGTCGCTGCCGTGGATCGGAGGGGTAGGCCATTGTTACTCCTTGTGGAATCAGACAGTCGGCCGGCTATCGAGCAGGAACAGGTGTGCCGGCCAAGCACCGCGGCAGTAGCGGCACTCCACGAGATACTCGTCTTCGCGATACGTCAGGGCGCGCAGGTCGCAGGCAGGGCAACACCCGGGCAACGAGGTGATGACGGGCTCGTTGCCAAGCACCCGCCGGGCCCGCGCAGTCGCCACCAGAACGGCGGCGGCATGGCCGCCCAGTTTCGCCGTAGCGGCGGCCTCAGGCAGCTCACGGGTCAGCGCTACGCAAGCCCGCTGCAACAGCCATCCGGCTCGGGCAGGCTGTCGCGAGCGCGTCTGCGGCACAGCCAAGGCGGACCACGTCTGGACCGCGGACGACAGCTCGTGCGCCCGCATAAGCACCAACTCGCGTAGCGGTGCTGTGGACGAGGGGCGCTTCGACTGACGCCGCACGGTTAGCACCATTGAACGAGCCGGAACAGTCAAAGCACAGTGCAGCTGCGCATAGATGCCCGGTGCTGAGTCCAGCGTTGTCTTCAGCCGGCGAAGACAGTACTCGCACGGCCCGCACCCCGAATCCGCTCCGCACACATGGCAGAGATTTTTTTGGTTTGTCACGCAGCACCACACGGCAGCAGAATCGCGGCAAGCGGTTCTTCCCAGAAAGCGCGTTGGCTGTGACCTTGCAAATCACTTGCGCTCCCAGCAGGAGAATGCCCTGCAGCATCTTGGTTTACCACAGTCCTTGAAGCAGGCGGAGAATCATCCCAGTCTGCCGAGTGCCCACGGTGCGAAGCCCCCAGGTCTCGGAACGTATGTCTACGACGGCCTTCGCAGTTATGGAGCAGACGAGTTCGGCATCTAGCAGCGATCTGTTTGATCATCAATTTCCTCCGGTCTCGCCAGCCGACCATGATAAATAGTATGGTTGTTATTATATTCGGGCCCGACACCGCAGGTGGACCTTGGATGCTTGCAGGTCGTTCGCCGGGCAAACTTTTGGAGTACTCATTTAGCAGAAGAGGCCCCATCGAGCGACGTGGACACGGGAGGCCTTGCAATTCCTTTAATGTATTAAAACGAGGCCCCCATGGCAAGGTGGCGTTCAGCGCTCTCCACAACTGAAGATGCTTCGTACAAAGATAAACGGTCATATAAATCGCTGCGCCGACGAATGCGAGTCGAGTGCTGCGTCGAAGGCGACGGCCTTCGACCACGCGCGTCCGTCCTGGCCGGTTAATCGGTACTTTCTGGTCAGCATGGAAGCTCTGAACACTATCAGCCCCGCGTACTCCACCCGGCCAGGATTGGTGTGATTTCAGGTCGGCCAGGTAAGTCGGCCCAACGGCAAAGATGCCCGGCACGACTCCTGGCAGCCAGCGCCACAATGACGCTGCTATGGGCAGCAACACAAGACCGGGCCGCTAATGTACGGCTGCACTGGCCTGATCGACTCCCTGGAGATGGGAGCAGCCCTCGTGGTCGCCAGGAGTGGCAGGGACATCTTTCGCGTGGTCCGGCACTCAGGGCGATTGGTCGGTCAGCGGCGCGTCGAGTCCATCCGGACCTCTTACGGCGTGCGACACCAATTTGGACAATGATCGTGACACTGGAAGTAGTAGGTGTCAAAGCCATCGAGCGCGTGTCGAGGTCACTGCGCGGCATCGCGGACAGTGACGGCGCTGTGGATGTGACTGGCGAGCCGGCGGGGGCGCGGTGACGAGATGTGCTGGCCAGGGCGCGCGTGCACACGCGTCGGCGGCGTCCTCAGCCGAGTGATGTCATCGAACTTTGGATCTTGTCTTCGATGCCCAGTGCTCGCGGACGCGAGCTCTCGGGCACGTCTGTCGTCAGGTCGGTGACCGCTCAGACGGCCAGGAGGCTGTCATGTCCTTTCCATGGGGCCCAGAGTGAGACCCTGAACGGCGCCACCCCAGGCCTCGGAAGGCCGCAACGCCGGGTATCTCGACACGTACTTTGTCCGGCTCGATGGCTTTGACACCTACTACTTCCAGTGTCACGATCATTGTCCAAATTGGTGTCGCACGCCGTAAGAGACCCGGATGGGCTCGGCTTCGCACTCGGCAACGATCCGCAGCTTGTACTCGGGGCTGAACGTGCGGCGCCGCTCTGGGAGGTGATCTCCTAAGGCGTGTCTGACAAATGATCATCTGGCTGGTTCGCGGAGCCAGAGGATTAGGGAGGCCAGGACGACTCCGGCGCGGTAGCGGTCGGCGAGC
>NZ_JBSHBN010000188.1:0-16960 GCF_053612025.1 Kitasatospora sp. NPDC054768 | reverse complement strand
ATACCCGCTGTGCACACGTAATAACCCAGAACACTCCCGTTCCCCGCCCCTCGGTGGGGGGCCCCGCCCCGCGCGGCGCCGGTCCGGCGCCCCGGCCCAGGACTACCGGGCGACTACCAGCCGCGCTTGGCGTAGCGCTCGGTCTCCGGCAGGGTGTCGCAGTTGATGCCGACCATGGCCTCGCCCAGGTTGCGGGACGCGTCCGCGATGACCTTCGGGTCGTCGAAGAAGGTGGTGGCCTTCACGATGGCGGCGGCGCGCTTGGCCGGGTCGCCCGACTTGAAGATGCCGGAGCCGACGAAGACGCCCTCGGCGCCCAGCTGGCGCATCAGCGCGGCGTCGGCCGGGGTGGCGACGCCACCGGCGGAGAACAGCACGACCGGCAGCTTGCCGAGCTCGGCGACCTCCTTGACCAGCTCGTACGGGGCGCGCAGCTCCTTGGCGGCGGCGTACAGCTCGTTGTTGTCCAGGGCGCGCAGCTGGCCGATCTCGTTCTTGATCTGGCGCAGGTGGCGGACGGCCTCGACGACGTTGCCGGTGCCGGCCTCGCCCTTCGAGCGGATCATGGCCGCGCCCTCGGCGATGCGGCGCAGGGCCTCGCCCAGGTTGGTGGCACCGCAGACGAAGGGGGTGGTGAAGGCGAACTTGTCCGAGTGGTTGACCTCGTCGGCCGGGGTCAGCACCTCGGACTCGTCGATGTAGTCGACGCCCAGCGACTGGAGCACCTGGGCCTCGACGAAGTGGCCGATGCGGGACTTGGCCATCACCGGGATGGAGACCGCGGCGATGATCTCCTCGATCATGTTCGGGTCGGACATGCGGGCCACGCCGCCGTCCTTGCGGATGTCCGCGGGGACCCGCTCCAGGGCCATGACGGCGACCGCGCCCGCGTCCTCGGCGATCTTGGCCTGCTCGGCGTTGACCACGTCCATGATCACACCGCCCTTGAGCTGCTCGGCCATGCCGCGCTTGACCCGGGCGGTGCCGATCTGCGGCTGGTCTGCGGTGGTGGGGGTGGTGGACACGTGAGACCTCACTCGAAGATGAATCAGTGCTATCGCCCTATGGTAGGCAGAACGGGTGACCCAACCATGCGCCACCAAGTCCAGCCAGGACGACGGGACACGACAAACGGGCCGTATCCGGGGGACACCTTAAGCAGGTGCCCCTTCGGGCGTGAGAGCGGGCGGCGGGGCATCGTCCATTTCGAACGCCAGCGGGAAGGGCGCCTTCCCCGCCAGCCGGAAGTACCGCACCAGCCGGTGCTCGCGCACCGCCCGGGCCGCCCGCACCGCGTCGTTGTGGAACCGGCGGGCCATCGGCACCCGCCGCACCGCGGCCGTCAGATCACGAACCGCGTCCTCGCCACCCGGCTCGGCCACCAGCGCCGCCATCTGCTCCGGCTCCTCGAACACCGCCCGCAGCGCCAGGCTCAGCTGGCTCTCCGCCACCTCGCGCTGCTCGTCCTCGGCCTGCCGGGCCGCGTGCGCCGCGTCCAGCAGCAGCAGCGAGGCCGCCGGATCCAGCAACGAGGACGTCGCCAGCTCCAACGCCACCGAGGCCCGGCGGACCAGCTGCGCGTCCAGCGCCGCCCGGGCGGCGTCGATCCGGGCGTGCAGCCGGTCCAGACGACCGGCCGTCCAACTCAGGTACATGCCGAACAGCACCACGGCCACGCCGGCCCAGATCCAGGTAGTCACGGGCCGCTACGTTACCGGGTGTCACCGGTTCAGCCCTGGGCGGTCGCGTTCCGGTAGCTCTCCCGGTCGATGTCCGCGATGTTCACCGCCGTGAACAGCCGGGTACCCGGCCGCGGCCGGACGTACTGCGCCAGCAGCGCCAACACGCCCTCGCTCAGCGCCGCCTTCGCCTCCGGCGAACGGCCCGGGAAGATCTGGAACTCCACGAACACCTGGGCGTCGGCGGCCGCCCCGCTGGTACCGACCACCAGCACCTCGCTCTGCCGGAACACCGTCTTGCAGGACTCCGGCTTCGCGTCGATCGTCGCCTCCGCCAGCCGGTTGATCGCCAGGCCGAGGCCCCGGCGGTCGAAGGTTCCGGCCAGGCCGGCCGAGTAGTCGACGGAGATCTGCGGCATCGTTGCCCCCGTGGATCGCAGTGGTACGGACGCCCGACCCTAACGCCACCGGCACCCCGGCCCGCCGCGCGGGACCGGTCCCGGACCGAACCGCCGCGGCGGATCAGTCCCGGGCCAGCCCGAACCGGCGCCGCCCGCCGCGCACGTCCTCCTCGACCACCGCCGCCTCGCCGGCCGTCACCGTCTCGTACACCGCCAGGATGTCCGCGCCCACCGTCGACCAGTCGAACCGCCGCACATGCCGCGAGGCCGCCTCCCGCAGGTCCTCCAGCCGCGCCGGATCACCCAGCAGCCGCAGCGCCGTACGGGCCAGCGCGTCCGCGTCCTCCACCGGGAACAGCTCGCCCGCGTCGCCGCCGTCCAGCACCTGCTTGAACGCGTCCAGATCGCTCGCCAGCACCGGCGCGCCCGCCGACATCGCCTCGACCAGGATGATCCCGAAGCTCTCGCCCCCGGTGTTCGGCGCCACGTACAGGTCCACGCTGCGCAGCAGCCGGGCCTTGTCCCGGTCGCTCACCATGCCGAGGAACTCCACCTGTCGGCGCACCTCGGGCGCCAGGCCCGCGACGGCCTCCTCCTCGTCGCCCTTGCCCGCCACCAGCAGCCGCACCCCCGGCCGCTCCGCCAGGATCCCCGGCAGCGCCGCCAGCAGCGTCGGCAGGCCCTTGCGCGGCTCGTTGATCCGGCCGATGAAGCCGATCGTGCCCGGCTCCCCCTTCGCCGCGCCGCCGGTCCACCGCTCGTCCGGCTCGGCCGCCGCGAAGAACCCCACGTCCACGCCGTTCGGGATCACCACCGCGTCCCCGCCCAGGTGCTCCACCAGGGTGCGCCGGGCGTACTCCGACACCGCGATCCGGGCCCGCATCTTCTCCAGCCCCGGCTGGAGGATCGGCGAGGCCGCGATCATCACCCGCGAACGCGGGTTGGAGGTGTGGAAGGTCCCCACCATCGGCCCGGTCGCCGACCAGGCGGCCAGCATCGACAGGCTCGGCGCGGCCGGCTCGTGCACGTGCAGGATGTCGAAGCGCCCGTCGTGCAGCCAGCGCCGCACCCGGGCCGCCGACAGGATCCCGAAACTCAGCCGCGCCACCGACCCGTTGTACGGCACCGCCACCGACCGCCCGGCCGGGACCACGTACGGCGGCAGCGCCTCGTCGTCCTCGGCCGGCGCCAGCACCGACACCTCGTGCCCCAGACCGATCAGGTGCTCGGCCAGGTCCCGGATGTGGAACTGGACCCCACCGGGGACGTCCCAGTCGTACGGGCAGACGATGCCGATCTTCACGGGTTCCTCAAGCTCCTTCGGACAGTGGTGCGGGCGGGCAGGACGGAACGGCTCAGGACCCGGAGGCCTCGGCCGCGGGCTCCGGGACCGCCTCCGCGCGCTCCGCGGGCGCCGCCTTCACCGTCTCACGGACCGGCAGGTCGGCCAGCCAGAACTTCTGCAGCATGTGCCAGTCCTGCGGGTGCTCGCGGATGCTCCGCTCCCACACCTGCGCCATCGCCTGGGTCATCGCCCGGGTGCGCTCCTTGCGGTCGCCCTCCTCGGGCACCGGCACCTCGGGATGGATCCGCGCCCGCAGCACCGGGCCGTCGTACCAGAGCGTCACCGGCAGCAGCGCCGCCCCGGTGCGCTGGCACAGCGCCGCCGGACCGGCCGGCATCCGGGTCGGCTCACCGAAGAACGACACCCCGATGCCCGCCTCCGACAGGTCCCGGTCCCCCACCAGGCAGACCAGCCGGCCCTCGCGCAACCGCCGCGCCAGCGTGCCGATCACGTTCACCGAACCGCCGGTCAGCGCCAGGACCTCCATGCCCAGGCCCTCCCGGAACGCCACGAACCGGTCGAACAGCCGCTCCGGCTTCAACCGCTCCGCGACCGTGGTGAACGGGTAGCCCTGCTGCGCCACCCAGGCCCCCGCGAGGTCCCAGTTGCCCATGTGCGGCAGCGCTATCATCGCGCCCCGCCCCGCCTCCAACGACTCCCGCAGGTGCTCGAAGCCCTCCACCCGGACGTCCCGGGCCACCCGCTCCCGGCTCCACACCGGCAGCCGGAACGACTCCATCCAGTACCGCAGGTACGAGCGCATCCCGGCCCGGGACAGCTCCCGCACCGCGGCCTCGTCCAGGCCCGGACGGACCCGGCGCAGATTCGCCTCCAGCTGGAGCACCCGCTTGCCGCGCTTGCGCCACGCGTAGTCCGCCAGCCGGTCGAACAGCCCCCGGGCCACCCGCTCCGGCAGGTGCTTCAGCAGCCCCCACCCCAGCGCGTACGCCCAGTACACCAGTCGGTCCGTCACCGCAGGACGCCCCCCATCAGCTCCCGGCCGCCGCTCGGTCGGCCTCGAACGCCTCCCGGCGCACGGTCAGCATCCGCTGGAACACCGTCACCAGGCTGCCCGCCGCCACCAGCCACAACGCCACCGGCAGCAGCCACTCCACGTACGGCACACCGAATGTGTGCAGACCCGCGACCCCGGCCGCCACCAGGCTGGCCACCAGCCGCTCGGCCCGCTCCACCAGCCCCGACACGTCGCACGGCAGGCCCTGGCTCTCCGCCCGCGCCTTCGTGTACGACACCACCAGACCGCTCGCCAGGCAGAAGATCGCCACCGCACAGAGCAGGTTGTTGTCACCCTTGCCCGCGTACCACATCGCCAGACCGCCGAAGATCGCCGCATCGGCGACCCGGTCCAGGGTGGAGTCGAGGAACGCCCCCCACTTCGTGCTCCGGCCCAGCTGGCGGGCCATGTTCCCGTCCACCAGGTCCGAGAAGATGAACAGCGTGATCGTGATGGTGCCCCAGAAGAACTCCCCGCGCGGGAAGAACACCAGCGCACCGGCCACCGAGCCGGCGGTACCGATCAGCGTCACGGCGTCCGGGCTCACGCCCAGCCGGATCAGGAACGCGGCGAACGGGGTCAGGACACGTGTGAAGAAGGCACGCGCGTATTTGTTGAGCATGGCCTTCCCAGCCGCTCCGATCTCCCAGATACCCGCCTGGCGCAGAACGCGCGGCAGACGGCCGGGCGGATCAGCCCGTCCGGCCCACCCATCGTAGCCAGGCCGAGGACACGCTCCGGCGCACGCACCGCCGGACACCGCCCCCGCCACGCCGTGCACACGCACGATCACCGATCGGCCGTACGACACGCGCCACTTCGACACCCGACCCTAGACTGCGATGGACAAGCCTCGGCGCCACGGGAGGAGACCCCGATGCCCGACCGCAGCACGGCACGAGCCGGCCAGGCACCCGCCGTCACCGGCCCGAAGGATCTGCGCAACGTCGTCCTCATCGGCCCCAGCGGTGTGGGCAAGACCACCCTCGCCGAATCCCTCGCCCTCGCCGCCGGCGCCACCGGCCGGGCCGGCCGCGTCACCGACGGCACCACCGTCTCCGACCACGAGGACATCGAGCACCAGCAGCAGCGCTCCGTCCAGCTCTCGCTCCTCCCGCTCGAATGGAAGGGCGTCAAGATCAACCTGATCGACCCGCCCGGCCACCCCGACTTCGCCGCCGACCTGCGCGCCGCCCTGCACGCCGCCGACGCCGCCGTCTTCGTCGTCTCCGCCACCGACCCGGTCACCGCCCCCACCCGCGCCCTGTGGCGCGAATGCGCCGCCGAAGGCATCCCCCGCGCCATCGCCGTCGCCAAACTCGACCTCGCCCACACCGGCTTCGACGACATCCTCACCGCCTGCCACGACGCCTTCGGACTCGGCCCGGACACCCTGCGCCCGCTCTTCCTGCCCGTCCACCACGACGGACACCCCGACGGCAGCGTCGACCTCCTCACCGGCGACACCTACGGCGACGCCGACCCCCTGCCCGACACCGCCCCCGCCCACGACAGCCTCGTCGAAGCCATCTCCGGCCAGGACGACACCCTCATGGAGCGCTACCTCTCCGGCGACACCCTCGACACCGACTCCCTCGAAGCCGGCCTGCGCCGCGAGGTCCTCTCCTGCGCCCTCCACCCCGCCGTCCCCACCAGCGAGAACGGCCTCGGCGCCGCCGAACTCCTCGACCTCGTCGCGCACACCTTCCCCGACCCCACCGAACGCACCCGCCCCGCCCCCGAGTGCGACCCCGACGCCCCGCTCGCCGCCCAGGTCGTCCGCGTCACCGGCGACGCCTACGTCGGACGGATCAGCCTGCTGCGCCTGTACGCCGGCACCCTGCGCCCCGACACCAGGATCCACCTCGTCGGCCCCGCCCACACCGCCGACCAGAACGGCGACGAACGCGTCACCGCCCTCTCCAGCCCCTTCGGCAAGGCGCAGCGCCCCGTCCCGCACGCCGTCGCCGGCGACCTCGTCTGCGCCGCCAAACTCACCACCGCCCGCGCCGGCGACATCGTCCACGACCCCGGCCACCCCGTCGCCCTCGACGGCTGGACCCTCCCCGAGCCGCTCCTCCCGATCGCCGTCGAGGCCCACAGCAAGGCCGACGACGACAAGCTCTCCCAGGCCCTCGCCCGCCTCACCGCCGAGGACCCGGCGCTACGCCTGGAACAGAACCCCGACACCCACCAGCTCGTCCTCTGGTGCACCGGCGAGGCCCACGCCGACGTCGTCCTCGACCGCCTCCGCACCCGCCACGGCGTCCACGTCGACATCGTCGAACCCAAGGTCGCCCTGCGCGAGACCTTCGGCACCGCCGCCGGCGGCCACGGCCGCCTGGTCAAGCAGTCCGGCGGCCACGGCCAGTACGCCATCTGCGACCTGGAGGTCGAACCGCTCCCCGCCGGCTCCGGCTTCGAGTTCCAGGAGCACGTCGTCGGCGGCTCCGTCCCCAAGCACTTCATCCCGTCCGTCGAGAAGGGCGTCCGCGCCCAGCTCGCCAAGGGCGTCACCACCGGGTACCCGCTCGTCGACGTCCGGGTCACCCTCACCGACGGCAAGGCGCACTCCGTCGACTCCTCCGACGCGTCCTTCCAGAACGCCGCCGCCCTCGCCCTGCGCGACGCCGCCGAGCACGCCGTCATCCGCCTGCTCGAACCCGTCGCCGCCGTCAGCGTCCTGCTCCCCGACGACTACCTCGGCGCCGTCCTCGGCGACCTCTCCGCCCGCCGCGGCCGCGTCCTCGGCAGCGAGACCGGCGGCACCGGCCTCACCCTGCTGCGCGCCGAGGTCCCCGAGCTCGAACTCGTCCGCTACCCGATCGACCTGCGCTCGCTCACCCACGGCACCGCCGAGTTCTCCCGCGCCTACCTGCGCCACGAACCCATGCCCCCCGCCCTCGCCCAGCGCTACACCGACTGAGCGGCCCCACGGCCGGGCGGCCTCACGGCCGGACGGGCTTCCGGGCCGGCAGCTCGCACGCCGCCGTCCCCCCCGGCATCCGGTGCCGGTTGCGCGCCACCCAGCGGTAGGCCAGCCCCGCGAGCGGCCGCACCGGCGCCGCCGTCAACACAGCGCCCAGGTACGCCCACACTCCGCCGGAGCGCATCAGAAGCCGCGCAACCGCCTGCGCGCCCCCGTACACCCGGCCGCTCGGCGTCACCCAGAGCACCTCGCGCTCCGCCCGCTCCGCCGACACCTCGCCCCGGCCGCCCGCGTACCCGTCCAGGCCCGCCAGATCCGCGAACTGGAACGGCACCGCCTCCCAGCCCCCCGAGGCCAGCGTCTGTCGCAGGTACCGCTCCGACCAGCGCACGCAGGACGAACAGAACGAACAGTCCCCGTCGTAGACCAGCACCGGATCCTTCACGGCCGCTCCCCTTTCCTCGCTCCCACCGTCCATCCTGCCCCACCTCCCCCATCCTCCTCGCGACGGGTATCGACCCGCCCGAAGCTGGGCATCATGCCCCTCAGGCCTCCGGTGACGGTACTTCAGACGATCATCCGCGCGGGGGTGCCACGGCACGGTAACCTGCCGCTGACAAGGGGAGGAGGGGACGCCACCGTGACCACACTCGACATGACCCCGGGTGCGCAGATACCCCGGACCGACGCCGGCCCGCAGACCGCCATCACCCAGGGACTCTCCTCGACCGCGTACCGCGACGGCGAGATCAAGGGCTTCGTCGGCGCCGTCACCGACGCCACCGAGAAGAAGGGCCGCTTCGCGCTCTTCCGCCCCAACCTCGGCGAGGCCTTCAGCAAGGCGCTGATCTCCCGTGCCCTGGGCGGCGGCCGCAAACCCATCGTCCCGGCCTTCGGAGTCGACACCCGCCAGGTCGTCGAACACTGCCTGGCCGCCGAGGAACTGCGCAACACCCGCGACCGGCAACTCAGCACCGTCTCCATCGCCACCGGTGTGCTCTTCCTCCCCGGCACCCTGATCTGGCTCGGCGCCTTCCAGCTCCGTGCCTGGCTCAAGCGGGACAACCCGAAGAACGCGGCCGTCTACGGCGGCATCGTGCTCGCCGCGACCGCCGCCCTCGCCGTCCTGCTCGCGCTGCGCCCGCCGGCCAGCGGCTTCATCGGCGTCTACCTGCGCGTGACCATGCTCGCCCCGGTCGTCGGCTGGTACCTCGCCCGCCGGATCGTCGAGCGCTCCGCCAAGGACCTGCGCTCCCGCTGGCAGGCGCTGGTCGAGGGCAGCGTGGTGGCCGCCTCCGTCGCCAAGGCCGTCCCCCGGGACGACCTCGACAAGAAGGCCGCCGACCTGCGCGACAAGCTCGGCCGCCTGGACGCCGAGCAGGAGACCAACATCCACCACTACGCCGGCCCCAAGGGCATCCTCGGTGCCGGCCGCCGCTGGGGCGAATGGCGCCTCGCCGACACCCTCCACCCCGCGGAGGGCCACGTCGACTTCCGCGCCTTCCACCCCTGGGACCTGATCCGCCGGATCTCCTCCCACCTCAAGGGCCTCGGCGTCAGCCACGTCGCCAACAGCGGCATGCCCAACGTCGCCATCAAGCAGTGGGTGGTCTTCGACATCGGCGAGGGCGCCGACGAGATCAGCCGCCCCGGCAACGCCGACATGGACGGCGACCGGATGCGCGACTTCGCCGTGCAGAGCGTCGCCGACAAGCAGACCTTCTCCGGCGGCCCCCGGCACTACCTCGCCACCCAGTTCATCACCCACGACGGCAAGCTGGTCCTCACCTTCACCGTCACCGTCACCCTGCTCGCCAACGTCCTGAACATCACCGTGTCCGGCTACGCGCTCGGCCCGGTCAAGGGCGTCTTCTTCGACAAGCCCAAGGACAAGGAGAAGTCGGTCGCCAAGACCGTGCGGTTCTGGGAGGAGCGCACCGTCAAGCTCCCCCTGATCGACAACGACGAGGTCGTCCGCCAGGCCGTCCGCGCCCCCTTCTACCGGATGCCCGGCCTGCTCGGCTGGCTCGGCGGCGGACTCGGCCTGCCCGAGCCCTTCGGGCTGCGGCACATCTGGGCAGGCCGCGCCTGGGAGAACCGCTCCATGGTCGACAACGCCCAGAACGCCGCCGTCCCGGTGCTCGCGGCGGTCCACGCCGCCACGCTGGAGTTCCTGGAGGAGCACGACCTGGACGCCGACCGCTTCTTCAAGAACCGCACCTCGATCATCAAGTCCGAGGCGCAGAGCCCCCGCCCCTACGACGTCGACACCTTCAACGCCGGCTGATCCGGCGCAGCGCATGCGGGAGGGCCCCACCGAGGATCTCGGTGGGGCTCTCCCGCGTTGTTCCTCGGATCAGCCCTGCGGCCAGGCCTCGGCCAGCATCTTCCGGGTGTCCGCCAGCAGCTGCGGCAGCACCTTGGTGTGGCCGACCACCGGCATGAAGTTGGTGTCCCCGCCCCAGCGCGGCACCACGTGCTGGTGCAGGTGCGCCGCGATCCCGGCCCCGGCCGCCGCGCCCTGGTTCATCCCGATGTTGAACCCGTGCGCCCCGGAGGCCGCCCGCAGCGCCGTCATCGCCTTCTTGGTGAAGTCCGCGAGCTCGGCCGTCTCGGCCTCGTCCAGGTCGGTGTAGTCGGCGACGTGCCGGTACGGGACCACCATCAGGTGCCCGCCGTTGTACGGGTACAGGTTCAGCACCGCGAACACGGCACTCCCCCGGGCGATGATCAGCCCGTCCTCGTCACTCAGGGACGGGATCGAGCAGAACGGACAACCGTCGTCCGGAGCCGGGCCGGTGGGCTTGTTCTCACCCTGGATGTACGCCATCCGATGAGGCGTCCACAAGCGGCGGAAGCCGTCCGGCTCACCGACGCCCCGCTGAAGTTCCGGCTCAGTCGTCATGCTGATCAGCATATTCGCCCGACGGTGCTTGCAAAGCCGCGCGGGGCAGACTCATCGAGAGCCTGCCCCGCGCTGTCCCCGCGAACGCGGGGCCGAGATCCCGGCAATGGCGTCCTCGACCGGAACGCCAGAGATACCCCGCCCAGGCGGGGCCCGCGTCACACCTGGATGCGACTCTTCACCGCATCCACGATCTCCTGAACCGCGTCCGCCAGCGGAACGCCGTTCTTCTGTTCGCCGTTGCGGTAGCGGAACGACACCGCCCCCGCCTCGACGTCGTCGTTGCCGGCGATCAGCATGAACGGCACCTTGGTCTTCTGTGCGTTCCTGATCTTCTTCTGCATGCGGTCGTCCGAGGTGTCGACCTCGACCCGGATCCCGTGCTTCTTCAGCTCGGCCGCGACCTCCAGCAGGTACGGCACGTGCTCGTCGGTGATCGGGATGCCGGTGACGGTGACCGGGGCCAGCCACGGCGGCATGGCGCCGGCGTAGTGCTCCAGCAGCACCGCGAAGAAGCGCTCGATCGAGCCGAACAGCGCCCGGTGGATCATGACCGGCCGCTGGCGCGAGCCGTCCGCCGCGGTGTACTCCAGGTCGAAGCGCTCGGGCAGGTTGAAGTCCAGCTGGATGGTGCTCATCTGCCAGGTGCGGCCGATGGCGTCCCGCGCCTGCACCGAGATCTTCGGGCCGTAGAAGGCCGCGCCACCCGGGTCCGGCACCAGCGGCAGGCCCTGCTTCTCGGCCACGCTCGCCAGGACGGCGGTGGCCTCCTCCCAGGTCTCGTCGCTGCCGACGTACTTGACCGGGTCCTTGGTCGACAGCTCCAGGTAGAAGTCGGTCAGACCGTAGTCGCGGAGCAGGTTGAGCACGAAGGTCAGCGTGGAGTCGAGCTCCTCCGCCATCTGCTCGCGGGTGCAGTAGATGTGCGCGTCGTCCTGCGTGAAGCCGCGGGCACGGGTCAGGCCGTGCACGACGCCGGACTTCTCGTAGCGGTACACCGTCCCGAACTCGAAGAGGCGCAGCGGCAGTTCACGGTACGAGCGGCCGCGCGCGTCGAAGATCAGGTTGTGCATCGGGCAGTTCATCGGCTTGAGGTAGTAGTCCACGCCCTCGTCGAGCTGCATGGGCGGGTACATACCGTCCGCGTACCAGTCGAGGTGGCCGCTCTTCTCGAAGAGCTTCCCCTTGGTGGCGTGCGGGGTGTAGACGAACTCGTAGCCCTCCTCCTCGTGCCGCTTGCGCGAGTAGTCCTCCATGGCCCGGCGGATGATGCCGCCCTTGGGGTGGAAGACGGCGAGGCCGGAGCCGATCTCCTCGGGGATGGAGAAGAGGTCGAGCTCGTTGCCGAGCTTGCGGTGGTCGCGCTTCTCGGCCTCGACGAGGAAGTCGAGGTGGGCCTTGAGCTCGTCCTTGGTCGGCCAGGCGGTGCCGTAGATGCGCTGCAGCATGGGGTTCTTCTCGCTGCCGCGCCAGTAGGCGGCCGCGTTGCGCATCAGCTTGAACGCCGGGATGTTCCGGGTGCTGGGCAGGTGCGGGCCGCGGCAGAGGTCGCCCCAGCACTGCTCGCCGGTCTTGGCGTCCAGGTTGTCGTAGATGGTGAGCTCGCCGGCGCCGACCTCGACGTCGGCACCCTCGCCGGCGGTGGCGGCGGAACCCTTGAGGCCGATCAGTTCGAGCTTGTACGGCTCGGCGGCCAGCTCCTCGCGGGCGGACTCGTCGGTGACCACGCGGCGGGAGAACTTCTGCCCGCGCTTGATGATCTCCTGCATCTTCTTCTCGATGGCCTTGAGGTCATCGGGGTGGAAGGGCTTCTCGACGTCGAAGTCGTAGTAGAAACCGTCCTTGACCGGCGGGCCGATGCCCAGCTTGGCCTCGGGGTAGAGCTGCTGCACGGCCTGGGCCATGACGTGCGCGGTGGAGTGGCGCAGGATGTCGAGGCCGTCCTTGCTGCCGATCTCGACCGGCTCGACCTCGTCGCCGTCCTGGACGGCGTAGGCGAGGTCCTTGAGCTGGCCGCCGACGCGGGCGGCGATGATCGAGCGGTCGTCGGCGAAGAGCTCGGCGGCCGTGGTGCCCGTCGTCACCACGCGCTCTTCCCGATCGGGTTCGCGGCTGATGATTACCCGGACGTCCGTCACCGGTCTCTCCTGACGTGCTGGATTTCAGAGGACGCAACACTGCGCTGCGCGTGACGATGGTACCGAGAGCGCCGCCCCCGCCGTCCACCTACGCCCCTTCCCCCTCTCGCTCCGCCTTCTCCCCGAGCGCCTTCAGCAGCCGCTCGCGGTCCCCTTCCTCCCAGCCGCGGAGTTCCAGTCCGTGCGGGCGGGTCAGCCGGCGGAAGCCGCCGTGCCGGTCCAGCCGGCCGGAGACCCGGACCGGCAGGCCCGCGAGGTGGGCCTCGGCGGCGAGCCGGTAGTCGGGGTCGGGCAGGCGGAGCTTGAGCTCGCGGACCTCGGCGCCGGTGAGCACCCGCAGTCGTACCGAGCCGGGACCGGCCGGGTCGGCGCGCTTGAGCCGGGTGACCACGCCGACCACGGTGACGTCGACGGCGGGCTCGATCCGTTCCAGCAGGTCGGCGGCCTCCGCCAGGGCGGGCAGGTCGCCGGGCGAGAAGTCGAGGTCGATCCGGCGGTCCCCGAAGCCGCCCGGGGTCCCGGCGGCGGGCGACCACGCGACGCTGAGCCGGGCGGCCGTCGCGTCGCGCACCAGCTCCTCGACGGACCGGACGAGCTCCCGGCTGACCCCGGCCCGGACGGCGTTCCCGAAGGCCTCGGGCCCGCCGCTGACCCGGCGGTAGTCGACGGCGTCGCGCAGTGCCTCCAGGGCGCGGACCAGGGTGGTGACGGCGGCGCGGCCCTCGGGGGCGGGGGTGTGGGCGGTGAGCACGGCGCCCTGTTCGACCAGCAGGACGCGGTCCAGGAAGTCCCCGGCGAGGGCGTCCAGCCGGGCGCCGAAGTAGCCGGCCCTGGTGCGGGCCGCCTTGGCGCCTGCGGCGAGCATCCCGCGGGCGGCCCGCCGGAGCCGCTCGGCCTCGTCCCAGGGGGTGGCCCCGGCGGGGCCGGACGGTTCGCGGTGCCAGCGCAGTTCGTCGCCGGGGACGGTGAGGGCGAGCAGGATCGAGCGGGCGGAGGGGGTGCGGGAGCGGGAGAGCGCGGTGACGGCGTCGGCGAGGAGTTCGACGGCGTCGTCGAAGCCGTCCCCGGCCGGGACGAGCAGGCTGGTGCCGGGCTCGTCGTCGGGCGGGGTCCAGCGTCCGTACCGGGCGGCCGGTCCGCCGCGGCGGACCCAGCCGTGCCGGGCGAGCAGGGTGGCCAGGACCGTCGGGTCGACGGTGGCCGGGTCGGGCAGGGGCCGGGCCGGTTCGCCCGGTGCGTGCGGCGGTGTCATGGGTCCGGTTCCTCCCTGCCGGGCCCGGGCCGTCACGGGCTGCCGCCCGCGCCGACCCGGGCCATGATGTCGCAGAGCGCGCGGTCGTCGAAGACCTTGGCGGTGGGCACCCGGACGTTGGTGCGCCGCTGCCCGGTGACCGGGTGGCCGGCCAGGTTGACCCAGTAGCAGCAGTGCCGCAGTTCCAAGGCGTCCGGGCGGGCCCGCAGCCACTGGTCGACCCGGCGCGGCAGCAGCAGCACGACCAGGATCCGCGGCACGGCGACCCGGGGCCGGGCGAGCTTGCGCAGGTGGTCGTTGTCCAGGGTGAAGCTGAAGAACGGCCCGGCCGGGTCGGGCGCGACCTGCTGGGTGGCCTTGAGCTGGATCTTGACGGTGACCTCGTCGTCCACCTCGTGCGCCCGGGAGCCGTGGCTGACGTGCCAGTCGATGCCGTTGTCCGGGAACGGCTGGGAGAGCGAGCAGCCGGCCGCGGCGGCGACCGCGTGCAGGTAGCCGACCTGCAGGGTCTCCATGCAGGCGGTGACCGCGAGGTTCCCGCGCAGTACGGCCGCCGCCGCCTCCTCGGGCTGCGGCTGGGTCAGTGCCATCGCCCCGTGCCCTCCCCCGGTTCCGGGCCCGTCCCGCTCCGGACGGGCCGGTCGATTCGAACGGGACAGTCATGGGCAGGATCCCCGGCCGGGCTTGGGCCAAACGGGTTGAAGGGGCGTCAGAACCGGGTATCAACCGGGCGCAACGCTCGTCTGAGGGGCAGTCATGCAGCAGCACTGGTACACCGGCCCGCTCGCCTCCTTCGACACCGAGACGACCGGCGTGGACGTGGAGAACGACCGGATCGTCTCCGCCGCCCTGGTCGTCCAGCTCGCGCCGGGCGAGCCGGCCCGGACCACGACCTGGCTCGCCGATCCGGGGGTTCCGATCCCGGACGGCGCCCGCGCGGTGCACGGCATCACCGACGAGCAGGTGCGCGCCCACGGCCGCCCGGCCCGCACGGTGGTGGCGGAGGTCACCCGGGCGCTGGCGGCCGAGGCGCGGGCCGGGCGTCCGGTGGTGGTGATGAACGCGCCCTACGACCTGACGCTGCTGGACCGGGAACTGCGCCGCCATCACGGGCTGACGCTGACCGCGGGGCTGGCGGCGTCCGGGCTGGTGGTGCTGGATCCCCGGGTGCTGGACAAGCACGTGGACCGCTACCGCAAGGGCCGCCGGACACTGACCGACCTGTGCGCCCACTACGGCGTCGTCCTGGCCGGGGCGCACGACGCGGCGGCGGACGCGGCGGCGGCACTGGCGCTGACCCGGCGGATCGGCTCCCGCTACCCGGCGGCGCTCGGCGGGCTGTCGGCGGCGGAGCTGCACCTGCGGCAGGCGGTCTGGCACGCGGCGCAGGCACGCGGGCTGCAGAACTGGTTCGACCGCTCGGGGACGCCGGAGCGGGTGGACCTGTCCTGGCCGCTGCGGCCGGCCCGGTGCGGATGCGGGCGCCGGCTGGAGCCGGAGCACCGTTGCGAGGCGGCGGCGTGACGCGCGGCCCGGCGTTCCGGGCCCGAAACGCGCCGCAGGCCCTGACCGGTTTCCTGGTCAGGGCCTGCGTGCTGTCCGGTGGGCGATACTGGGATCGAACCAGTGACCCCTTCGGTGTGAACGAAGTGCTCTCCCGCTGAGCTAATCGCCCGGGCAACGAGAAGAACTCTAGCACCATTCGGGGCCGGTCGTACAACTCGCCCGTTCCGGGTACCGCCGACGCCTCCGCAGAACTCGCGCCCCGCAGGGAAGGTGACTGTCCCTCAGCCGATTACCGGCGGCCCTTCAGGCGGATTCCGGAAATACACGTGAGGCCCAGCCGATAATCGGCTGGGCCTCACGTATCACAATGCATTCCGGTGGGCGATACTGGGATCGAACCAGTGACCCCTTCGGTGTGAACGAAGTGCTCTCCCGCTGAGCTAATCGCCCGGGTGCAGAGAAAACATTACCGCATCCCGGAGGGTGCTCCGAACACGCTCCCCGCCCGCGGCCCCGCGTCCGGGCGGGTCAGCTCCCGTCCAGCTGCCAGGGGGCGGCCAGGCCGTAGCGGGCGAAGTACCAGCCGCCCACCCCGACGAGGGCGGCCAACCCGATCGCGGTGAGCGTCAGGTTGCGGCGGCGCACCCGCGGGTCCATGGCCCGCTGGGCGGCCTCGGCGACCTTGCCGCGGGTCCAGCGCAGGGCCAGCTGGGCCCAGACGAACTCGGTCGCCCAGATCCCCATGCCCAGGAAGATCACCAGCCAGCCGGGGCCGGGCAGCGGCAGCATGATCAGCCCGAGCACCACCACGGCGAGGCCCGCCAGGAAGATCGCCACCTGCCAGACCCGGTGCAGCGCGGGCGAGCGGCGGACGAAGGCCGGGGCCCGCGATCCGACCGCCCGTCCGCCGTCGACGGCCGCGTCAACCGCCACAGCCGCTTCACCCGTTCCCGTGTTCCCGGCCGTCTTGTCGTTTCGCACAGTCATGCCAGGAAACTAACCAAGAAGCGCCGGGTAATGCCCGGCCCGGCCGCTGCGGGGCGATTCCGCAATGCGCCGTAAGGGGTACGACTCGCGCCCGAATCGGGACAGAGGGGTTTACATCGGTCTTGGGGGTGGGATGGTCCGTTCGCCGACGTGCGATTCCCCGAGCGCACACTGAGCGAAAGGCCATGGCGCTTATGAACACCACGGTCAGCTGCGAGCTGCACCTGCGCCTCATCGTGTCCAGCGAGTCATCACTGCCCGTCCCCGCGGGCCTGCGCTACGACACCGCCGACCCCTATGCCGTGCACGCCACGTTCCACACAGGCGCCGACGAGACCGTGGAGTGGGTGTTCGCCCGAGATCTCCTCGCGGAGGGGCTGCACCGACCCACTGGTACCGGCGACGTCCGGGTGTGGCCGTCGCGCAGCCACGGGCAAGGGGTGGTCTGCATCGCACTGAGCTCTCCGGAAGGAGAAGCCCTGCTGGAGGCCCCGGCCCGAGCGCTTGAGTCGTTCCTCAAGCGGACGGACGCCGCGGTGCCCCCCGGCACCGAACACCGTCACTTCGACCTCGACCGGGAGCTGTCCCACATCCTCGCCGAAAGCTGACCCCGTCCGGAGGCGGTCACGCCCCGCCGACGGCGGGGCCCTACCCCCTGCCTCATCGCAGCCGTCCTACTCGGGGGCACGGCAGCGGACTCAGCCGCGCACGACGCGGTCTCGGGGCCGGTGAGCGGCTCCGCTCCCACCGGAGCGGGTCCACAGCACCGCAGGCGCCCGGCACCGAGGCCGGCCATCCTCACG
>NZ_JBSHBN010000187.1:3576-17131 GCF_053612025.1 Kitasatospora sp. NPDC054768 | reverse complement strand
ACACCCGGGACTAACTGGGGCGCCGGCCCTCCGGCACGCGGGGCGCCGACCGACCGTCCTGCCGGGGGCCGGGCGCGGCGCCGGCCGGGGGGGGCCGCCGCCGCGGGGAGTCACACCCGGAAGGGAGGGGTCACGGACGCAGGGGTGACACGAGGCGGGATCACATGCGGAAGACGCCGTACGGAGCGGGCGGTGCCAGCGGGGCGTTGGCGCAGGCGGTGAGCGCGAGACCGACGACGGTGCGGGTGTCCATCGGGTCGATCACACCGTCGTCCCAGAGTCGGGCGGTGGCGTAGTAGGCGTTGCCCTGGCGCTCGTACTGCTCGCGGACGGGGCGCTTGAACTCCTCCTCCGCCTCGGCCGGCCACTGCTCGCCGCGCGCCTCCAGCTGGTCGCGGCGGACGGTGGCGAGGACGGAGGCCGCCTGCTCGCCGCCCATCACGGAGATCTTGGCGCCCGGCCACATCCACAGGAAGCGAGGTGAGTAGGCCCGGCCGCACATCGAGTAGTTGCCGGCCCCGTACGAGCCGCCGACCACCACGGTCAGCTTCGGGACGCGGGTGCAGGCGACGGCGTTGACCATCTTGGCGCCGTGCTTGGCGATGCCGCCCGCCTCGTACTGCCGGCCGACCATGAACCCGGTGATGTTCTGGAGGAAGAGGAGGGGGATACCGCGCTGGTCGCACAGCTCGATGAAGTGGGCGCCCTTGACGGCCGACTCGGAGAACAGCACGCCGTTGTTGGCGACGATGCCGACCGGGTGGCCGTGGATCCGGGCGAAGCCGGTGACCAGGGTGGCGCCGTACTCCGCCTTGAACTCGGCGAACCGGCTGCCGTCCACCAGGCGGGCGATCACCTCGCGCACGTCGTAGGGCGTGCGCGGGTCGACCGGCACGGCGCCGTACAGGCCCGCCGGGTCGACGGCGGGCGGCTCGACCGGGGTGAGCGGCCACGGCCTGGCCTCGCGCGGGCCGAGCCCGGCGACGATCGTGCGGACGATGGAGAGGGCGTGGGCGTCGTCCTCGGCCAGGTGGTCCGTCACGCCCGAGGTGCGGGAGTGCAGCTCGCCGCCGCCCAGCTCCTCGGCGGTGACCACCTCACCGGTGGCGGCCTTCACCAGCGGCGGGCCGCCCAGGAAGATCGTGCCCTGGTTGCGGACGATCACGGCCTGGTCGCTCATCGCCGGGACGTACGCGCCACCGGCCGTGCACGAGCCGAGCACCGCGGCGATCTGCGGGATGCCCGCGGCGGAGAGCCTGGCCTGGTTGTAGAAGATCCGGCCGAAGTGGTCGCGGTCCGGGAACACCTCGTCCTGCATCGGGAGGAAGGCGCCGCCGGAGTCCACGAGGTAGACGCAGGGCAGCCGGTTCTCCAGCGCGACCTCCTGGGCGCGCAGGTGCTTCTTCACCGTCATCGGGTAGTAGGTGCCGCCCTTGACGGTGGCGTCGTTGGCGACCACCACCACCTCGCGTCCGGCGACCCGGCCGATGCCGGCGATCACCCCGGCCGCAGGCGCCGCGCCGTCGTACATCCCGTCGGCGGCCAGCGGGGCCAGCTCCAGGAAGGGGGAGGCCGGATCGAGCAGGGTGTCCACCCGGTCGCGGGGCAGCAGCTTTCCGCGGGAGGTGTGCCGGGCGCGGGCCTTGGCACCGCCGCCCAGGGCGGCCGCGTCGAGCTTCGCGCGCAGCTCGGCGACCAGGGCCCGGTGCGCTTCGGTGTTCGCGCGGTAGGCCTCGGAGGCCGGGTCGACGGAGCTGCCGAGCCGGGGCGCCGGTGCGGCGGCCGCGGACGGTGCGGCGCCGGGCGCGGCAGTGCCGGCCGCTGCGCCGAGCCGGAAGCCGGTGGATGTTCCGGCAGTTGAGATGACCATTCCCAAGAGCTCCCTTGCCCTCGGCACCAGGTGGGCAGCCGGGTGCGTCCGCCCGTGATCGCCACGTTAATTAACGTTAACTTACGCGCCCAGGTTAACGGCCGATAACCCGACTGTCTACGATGGACGGCATGCCGAACGTCCCCGCCGCCTCCGCGCTCCCCCGCCGCGACCAGATCCGCCGGGAGGCCGCGAGGCTGTTCGCGGCCCGGGGCTTCCTCGGCGTGGGGGTGGACGAGATCGGCAAGGCGGTCGGGATCAGCGGCCCCGGGCTCTACCGCCACTTCGCCGGCAAGGACGCGATGCTCGCGGACCTGCTGATCGGCATCAGCGAGCGCCTGCTGGACGAGGGGCGCCGCCGGGCCGGTGGCGGCGAAGGCCCGGCCGCCGCGCTGGACGCGCTGATCAGCGGCCACGTCCACTTCGCCCTGGACGACCGGGACCTGATCACCCTGCACGACCGGGAGCTGCTGAACCTCAAGGAGGAGGACCGGCGCACCGTCCGCCGGCTCCAGCGCGGCTACGTCGAGCTGTGGGTGGACGTGGTTCGGCAGGCCTACCCGCCGCTGGCCGGCCCCGCCGCCGAGCCGGTGGCGCGGGCCGCCGTGCACGCCGTCTTCGGCCTGATCAACTCGACCCCGCACAGCCTCGGCCCGAACCCCGACCACGGCGAGCGCGTCGCCCTCCAGCGCGACGGCATGGCCGCCCTGCTCCACGCCCTCGCCCACGGCGCGTTCGCGGCGGCCGCGGAATCGGCGGGCGTCCCCGCCGACGGTTCGGCGTCCGCGGGCGTTTGAGGCGCTCGGCGGCAGTCCGTCCGGAGGCCTGGTCCCAAAGGGTGACGCCCGACCCGTCCCCGGCCGCTGGGCGCGCGAGGGGTCGTCGGCGATCCTGGAGACGGCCGGGGGAGTGGGCCGTTCGAGTGTCCGTCCGGGAATCACCGCAGGCCGTCGGCTGTTGGCCAGTCCGCCGGGCCGGATGATCGGGGCTCCCCCCGGCCGGCCCCGAACCCCTCCGGCTCGGAAACGCCATGGCGGCCACCCGACGAAATGGTTAGCATCCCTAAATATGCCTGAGACTCACGGATCCACGGTGGAGCAATCCCCGAGCGGCCCCCCGGCCCCCGGCCCGACCCCGGAGGCTCCCGCCGACAGCCCGCAGACCGCCGTCGGGAACACCGGTCCGGCCGCGGCGGCCGCCCAAGGCGCCGAGGCGGCCGGCTGGCTGCGCCGTCTGGTCGGCTACAGCTGGCGGTCCCGGCGCAGCCTGCTGCTCGCGTTCGGCGCCTCGCTCCTCGGCATGGCCGTCACCGCGCTGGTGCCGCTGGTCACCAAGCTGATCATCGACGACGTCATCATCGCCCACACCCGTTCGCTGGCCCCCTGGGCGGTGGTGCTGCTGCTCGCCGCCCTCGTGGTCTTCGGCTGCACCCAGGTCCGCCGCTACTACGGCGGCCAGCTCGCCGTCGACGTCCAGCACGACATGCGCAGCGACCTGTTCCGCTCGCTCGGCCGGCTCGACGGCCACCGCCAGGACCGGCTGGACACCGGTCAGGTGATCGGGCGGGCGACCTCCGACCTCCAGCTGGTCAACGGCCTGCTCTCGATGCTGCCGATGATGACCGGCTACCTGCTGATGTTCGTCATGTCGCTGGCCGTGATGGTCTGGCTGTCCCCGCCGCTCACCCTGGTCGCCCTGGTCATGGCCCCCGCGCTGTGGTGGGTCTCGGTGCTCAGCCGCAAGCGCCTCTTCCCCGCCACCTGGGCCGCCCAGCAGGAGGCGGCCGCCGTCGCGGGCGTGGTGGACGGCGCGATCGGCGGCGTCCGCGTGGTCAAGGGCTTCGGACAGGAGGCGCAGGAGCTCGACAAGCTGGAGGAGGCCTCCCACAACCTCTTCGCGGCCCGGCTCCGGTCGATCCGGCTGAACGCCCGGTACAACCCGGCGATGCAGGCGATCCCGGCGCTCGCCCAGGTCGGCGTCCTCGCCTTCGGCGGCTGGCTGGCGGTCGACGGCCGGGTCACGCTGGGGACCTTCGTCGCCTTCTCCACCTACGTCGCCCAGATGACCGGCCCGGTGCGGATGATGACCATGGTCATCACCGTCGGCCAGCAGGCCCGGGCCGGCGTCGAGCGGGTCCTGCAGCTGATCGACGAGCGCCCGCTGGTCCAGGAGCGCCCGGACGCCCGCACCCTGGACCTCGCGCACGGTGGCTCCCCGGCCGGCGCCTCGACGATCGGCACCCCCGCCGACGCTGCCGCCAACGCCCTCGCTGCCGCCCCCGTCGGCCCGCGGACCCCCGACGTCGCCCTGGAATTCGACCGGGTCGAGTTCCGCTACGACCCCGAGCACCCCGCCCCCGTCCTGCACGGCCTCAGCCTGAAGCTGGCCCCCGGCGAGACCCTCGCCCTGGTCGGCGCCTCCGGCTCCGGCAAGTCGACGGTGGCCCAGCTGGTGCCCCGCTTCTACGACCCCGCCTCCGGCACCGTCCGCCTGTACGGCCACGACCTGCGCGACCTCACCCTGGACTCGGTCCGCGCGACGGTCGGCATCGTCCCCGAGGAGAGCTTCCTCTTCTCCGAGTCGGTCCGCACCAACATCGCCTACGGCCGTCCGGACGCGACGGACGAACAGGTGGTCGCCGCAGCCCGCGCCGCCCAGGCCGACGAGTTCGTCCGCGCGCTGCCGGACGGCTACGACACCAAGGTCGGCGAGCAGGGCCTGACCCTCTCCGGCGGCCAGCGCCAGCGCATCGCACTGGCCCGGGCGATCCTCACCGACCCCCGGATCCTGCTGCTGGACGACGCCACCTCGGCGGTGGACCCGCAGATCGAGGCGGAGATCCACGACGCGCTGCGCTCGGTGATGACCGGCCGCACCACGCTGCTGATCGCCCACCGCCGCTCGACCCTCCAACTCGCCGACCGGATCGCCGTCCTGGAACGCGGCCGGCTGCTGGACCTCGGAACGCACGAGGAACTCGAAGCCCGATGTCCCCAGTACCGGGCCCTGATCACCGACCCCGAGGCCGGCTCCGCCGACCGGCACTCCGCCCCCGAACCGGCATCCGATGAACCGGCGTCCCCGGCGGCGTCCCCGGCGAAGCCCGGGCGGGCGACCGGGCAGCGGGCCGCCGACGGCACTCCCACCGACGGCGCTCCCGGCACCGCCGGAACCGACGGCACCGCCGGAACCCGGGCCACTCCCGGAACGGACGACACCGACGACACCGCGGGAACCCCCGGAACCCGGGCGACCCCCGTCCTCCCCACCCCCGCCCTGGCCAAGGCCGCCCGCACCGCCGACCCCGACCTGCTGGACCGGGTCGCGGCCCTGCCGCCGGCCTCCGACACCCCGGACGTCCCCCGCGCCGAGGCCGAGGCCGGCGACCCCGACTTCACCCTGCGCCGCCTGTTGCGCTCCTTCCGCACCCCGCTGCTCATCGCCCTCCTGCTGGTCGCCCTGGACGCGGCGGCCGGACTGGTGCTGCCGGTGCTGATCCGGCACGGCATCGACGACGGCGTCCGCAAGGGCCTGATGTCCGGCGTCGCGGTCGCCTCGCTCACCGCACTCGTCGTGGTGCTGCTGGACTGGGTGGTGCAGGGCGCGGAGAACCGGGTCAGCGGCCGTACCGGCGAGCGCGTCCTCTACACGCTCCGGCTCAAGATCTTCGCCCACCTCAACCGGCTCGGCCTGGACTACTACGAGCGCGAGCTGACCGGCCGGATCATGACCCGGATGACCACCGACCTGGACTCGCTGACCTCCTTCCTCCAGACCGGCATGGTCACCGCGGTGGTCAGCCTGCTGACCTTCGCCGGGATCTTCGCCGCCCTGCTGATCATCGACGCCGGCCTGGCCCTGGTGGTCTTCGCCGTCCTGCCGCTGCTGGTGATCGCCACCCTGGTGTTCCGCAAGAAGTCCAAGGACCAGTACGAGCGCTCCCGCGACCTGATCGGCACCGTCAACGCCGACCTCCAGGAGAACGTGGCCGGCATGCGGATCGTCCAGGCGTTCCGCCGCCTGGACACCAACACCGACCGCTTCGTGGCCCGGGGCATCGCCTACCGCGAGGCCCGGGTCAGGGCCCAGCTCTACATCTCGCTGTACTTCCCGTTCGTCCAGTTCCTCTCCAGCGTGGCCGCCGCGCTGGTGCTGATCGTCGGCGCGGCCCGGGTCGACGCCGGGACGCTGACGGTCGGCGCGCTGGTCGCGTACCTGCTCTACATCGACCTGTTCTTCGCGCCGGTCAACCAGCTGTCCCAGGTGTTCGACGGGTACCAGCAGGCCTCGGTGGGCCTCGGCCGCATCCGCGAGCTGCTGCGCACCCCGACCACCACGGCGGAGGCGGCCGACCCGGTCCCGGTGGTCAAGGGCCTGCGCGGCGAGATCTCCTTCGAGGGCGTCGGCTTCGCCTACAACGGCGGTGCGGACGGCGCCCCGACCGTGCTGAGCGACGTGGACCTGCACATCCCGGCCGGGCAGACGGTGGCGCTGGTCGGCGAGACCGGCGCCGGAAAGTCGACGCTGGTGAAGCTGGTCGCCCGGTTCTACGACGCGACGGAGGGCACCGTCCGCGTGGACGGGGTCGACCTCACCCGCTACGACCTGGCGCAGTACCGCCACCGCCTGGGTGTGGTGCCGCAGGAGGCGTACCTGTTCGCGGGCACGGTCCGCGAGGCCATCGCCTACGGCCGGCCGGGCGCCTCGGCGGCCGAGGTGGAGGCGGCGGCCCGGGCGGTCGGCGCGCACGACATGATCGTCCGGCTCTCGGGCGGCTACGACCACGAGGTGGCCGGCCGCGGGCGCAACCTCTCGGCGGGTCAGCGCCAGCTGATCGCGCTGGCCCGGGCGGAGCTGGTCGACCCGGACATCCTGCTGCTCGACGAGGCCACCGCGGCGCTCGACCTGGCCACCGAGGCCGCGGTCAACCAGGCCGCGGACCGGCTCAGCGGCGGACGGACCACCCTGGTCATCGCCCACCGCCTGACCACCGCCGAGCGTGCCGACCGGGTGGTCGTGCTGGACCACGGCCGGGTGGTCGAGGACGGCACGCACGCCGAACTGCTCGCCCTGGGCGGCACCTACAGCCGGCTCTGGCGGGCGTTCATCGCCGACGGCCACCCGGCGGCCGAGGCCGTCGCCGCCGGATAGGCCGCCCCGCACCGGGCCGGGGGCGGCGTCAAGCCGGCCCCCGGCCGGCCGCGATCCCGAACCTCTGCGAACCCGAACCTCTGCGGCCTCGAACCTCCGCGTCCCGTCCGGCGGTCCTTCGTACGAACCGTCAGGCGGCGATCAGCGAGGCCAGCAGTCCCGAGGCGTCGATCCCGCGCGGCAGGTCGCTCACCTGCCCGTCGCCGACCTCGACCACCCGCCAGCCGGAGCCGTCCGCCCGGCTGGCGAGGTCGGTGGTGACGAAGCGGCAGCCGAGCCTGCGGACCAGCGCCGGGACATCGGTGAGGTCGGGCTCGACGGTCCGGCGCGGGGCGTCCGGGTGCGGCCCGACCAGGACGGGCCGGCCGTCCAGCCACCACACCCGGGCCTCCACGGGCCGCCCGCCGCTGCCCGGCGCGTCGCCGTCGGCGTGCTCCGGGCCGGCCGCACCGGCGGCACCGGACACCCCGCTCACGTCGGACACCCCGCTCGCGTCGGCCGCGCGGTCGGCGCCGTTCGCGCCGGCCGGCCCCGCCGGGACGCCCGCGCCCTCGAACTCCTCGTACCGCCGCAGCACCACGCCGCCCGCCAGGAACTCGCCCTGCAGCTCGACGAACCGTTCCACCACCCGTCCGACGGCCGCCAGGTCGGCCAACTCGGGCACGTAGCAGGCCTCGTGCCACTCGTGCTTGCGCGACTTCACGTAGTCCTTGACGATCGCCGGCCCGTGCCCGCCGATCCGGGCCGCGGCCTCCGCCAGTTCCTCGGGCCCGGGCGCCACCGGCCCCTCCGACGGGATCCACGCGCTGGCCGGCGTCGCACCCTCGAACACGTCGTACCAGCCGGGCAGTTCGTGGGCCGCCGCGTACCCGGGCGGGCTGGTCAGCAGGGTGCCGCCGCGGGCGGTGAGCGCGGCGGCGAAGTCGGCGTACCGGGTGGTGGGCAGCATCCAACCCCGGTACCAGAGCGGCCCGCTGTCCGCCGGTACCCGTCGGACGGCCTCCTCGGCCCGCCCGGCGAGCAGCCCGTCGTGGTCGACCAGATGGTGCTCGCCACCCAACTCCCGCAGCATCCTGGCCTCCCAGGCGAAGTGCGGGTCGGGCCGGCGCGGGTTGAGCGGATCGGCGGGGAAGATGATCGCGGGTACGGGCATGGCCGTCAGAGTACGGTCGGCGGGCTGATCCCGGGCCCGCCACGACGGACCGGTCGACCCGAGCACCCGACCGGAGTGCCGAATCCGCTCGACGCCCCGGGCGGCCACTGCGAGAGTGACCCGATGCGAAATCTGCTGAGCTCCCGCAAGCGCAGGCCGAGGCGAGCCGCCCGCACGGTGGTCCTGGACGAGAACGGCTCGGTCTTCCTGCTCCGTTCGGACAACGACGAGGTCGGCGTGCACTGGACCATGCCGGGCGGCGGGCTGGAGCCGGGCGAGACCCCGTGGGACGGCGCCCGGCGCGAGCTGTGGGAGGAGACGGGCTGGAGCGACCTCGAACCCGGCCCGCTGCTCTGCACCTGGGAGCACGACTTCACCTGGCACGGCACCCCGGTCCGCCAGCACGAGCACATCTACCTCGCCGCAGGGCCGCACCGCGGCCCGGTCGGCGACGTCAGCGCGGTGCACGCGGTCGACCGGATCCTGGACTGGCGCTGGTGGACCCCGGCCGACCTCGCCGACGAGAACGCCGACGCGCTCTGGCCGCCCGCGCTGCCGGAACTGCTGGACACGGTCCGCGCGGGCTGGGCCGTGGACGGTCGACCGCCGGTGCCTGTCGACCTCGGATACGTCCCGAACGGCCCGGTCACCCGTCGGGCCCGCTAGCGCCGCTGGGCCCGCTGGGCCCGCTGGGTCCGCTGGACCCGCGCGGCCCGGCGCCCTCCCGGCCTGTCGGGCCCGCACGGCCCGGCACCGAACGGCGCCCGGTGGAGCGGCTACCCGCGCCCGCCGCGCCGGGTCCGCGCGGCCGGACCGGGCTCCCAGCCGTGCAGTTCCAGCTCCCGGTCGTGCAGCGCGGCGGGGTTCATCAGCACCGTCAGCGGGGCGCCGACCAGCTGGTCGGCCGCGAGCCCGGTCGCGGACAGCAGCTGCTCGGTCGGCACCGAGACGGCGATGGCGGGCCGCCAGGAGGGCAGCACCACCAGGCAGGTGCCGCGGCCGACCCGGATCGGCCGGGCCGCCACCCGTACCGGTGCCCGTTCCTCCGGCCGACCGAGGGCCTCGGTGGGCCCCGGGCCGGCGCCGATCAGGATGCCGAGCGGCGGTTCGGCCCACGAGGCCCCGGCGGAGGGGCCGACGGTGCCGTCGACGGCAGAGCGGTCGACGGCGGCGGGGTCGGTCCCGGCAGAGCTCCCGCTGGCGACGCCGGTTCCGGAGCCGGCATCGAGGGCCCCGGCTCGGGGAGCTCCGGCTCGGGGAGCTCCGGCTCGGGGAGCTCCGGTTCCGAACGACGGTCCCTGCGCCGCCGCTCCCGCCGCGCCGGCCCGTTCGCCCCGTTCGCCGGCCCGTTGGTCGGCCCGGCCGGTGGCACCCGGCAGGCCCGTGCCGGTCGGGCCGGACGCGGCCGTCTCCCGTGCGGTCGCCCCCTGCCCGCTCCGGGCGGCCTGCGGGTGCATCCGGCGCAGTCGCCGTGAGGGCGACGGCCGCCGGGATCCCAGGATCCGCGGCTCTTCGCGCATCGTGCGCTGCGTCGGCACGGACGGGCCGGCCTCCGAGGGCGCGGCGGCGGACCCGAACCGGACGAACCCGGTCTCGGCTCCGTCCGGCCCGTGGAGGGCATCGGGCGCCTCGGTGGCACGCTCGTCGGATGCGCCGGGAGCGACCGGACCGTCCTCGGTCTCCGCGTCCACGCCGGGCGGGGCCGGTACCTCCGCGACCGGTAGACGGCACGCGTCCGCCGGCGGGACGGTCGGCGCCTCCGCGTCGTACCGGCTGCGCGGCTGCGGCACCGAGTCGAGGCGTGCCGGGCCGGTCCGGCGCGCCCCTCCCTCCGGGAAGCCGGGCGCGGCCGCACCGGGCTCGACGACGGTCGCGATCGAGCACACCGGGACGGCCGCGGCGGGCGGGCCCGGTACGGCGGGCGGGGGCGAGGATCCGGCGCTGTCCCCGGGCGGGCCGGGCAGGGACGGGTCGGTTGCGGCGGGGTGGAGCGAAGTCATCTGCGGGCCCTTCGGGGAACGGTCCCGACGATCCTCCCGCACCACGCGATCAGCTCCAAGCGTCGAACCCGACGGTGTGCGCGATACCACCGCGACACCACCGCGGGATCGTCGTGGGATCACCCGGGATCGCCCAAGACGGCGCAGGGCGAACACCGTTGCCACACGACCGGAACGGCGCCGTGTTCTGCCCGCGGGCCCCGATCCCGCCCCGCCGGGCGGGATCGGCCGAGCGACCGGTCAACGGTTGGTCGAGCGACCGGCGAGCGACCGGCCCTCGGGCCGGTCAAGGACCGGCCGGGAGATCAACCAGCGGGCGCGACAAAGCCCTTGAGGTCGGCGAGCACCGCGTTCGCCGCCATGACGCCGAGCCCGAGGAACCAGGTCTCGTCCGAAACCGGCCGGGCCTGACCGGACTTGACCGCACCGAGCGTCTTCCAGAGCGCGCCGCCCAGCACCGCGTCCTGGTTGGTCGAGCTGGGGCTTCCGTACACGCCGTAGAAGATCCAGTCGGCGTCGGCCTTGTCGATCTGCTCCGGGCTGACCTCCACCGCGAGCTCCTGGACCTGCTCGATCCCGGGCTGCGGCAGCGGCACGTCGGTGAGGATGGTGCCGATGAAGGAGAGCTCGGCGTAGAGCCGGGTCCGGCCCGGCATGAAGCGCAGCGGAGTGATGGTGGGCCGCTTGTCGCCGAGCTTCGCGCCGATCGCCGCGGCCGCGGCCTGGTACGCGTCGAGCTGCGCCTTGGCCTCGGCCTCCAGGCCGAACGCACTCGCGTTGAGCAGGAAGTTCTGCTTCCAGGGGTAGCCGGGGCGCAGCGAGAAGACGGTCGGCGCGATCTTGGACAGCTGGGCGTACTGGTCCTGGGCCCGCAGCTGGCTGCCGAGGATCAGGTCCGGCTTGAGCGCGGCGATGGCCTCCAGGTTGAGGCTGTTGATGGTGCCGACGGCGGCGGGGCTGCCGGCCTTGTCCTTGAGGTAGGACGGCAGGGACTTGGAACCGTCGGTGTACACGACGCCGACCGGCTGGATGCCGAGGGCGACGACGTTGTCGAGCTCGCCGGTGTCGAGCACCACGACCCGGGTGGGCCTGGCCGGGATGACGGTCTCGCCCATCGCGTGCCGGAGGGTGCGCGGGTAGACGCCGGGGGCGGCGTCGGTGCCGAAGCCCTTCATCTTCTGGATCACGGCCGCGTAGTCGTCGCCGCCCTGCTTGACCGACTTCTGGTTCGGGGAGGAGCCGCCGCCGGCCGGGGTCGAACCGCCGCTGCCGCCCGATCCACCCGCGCCGCCCGAGCTGCCGCAGGCGGTGAGCAGTCCGCCGAGGCCGAGCACGGCACCTCCGGCGATCCCGGCGGTGAGGAACCTGCGGCGGGTCGCGGTGCGGGGGGCGAGGGCCAGGTCGTCGGAGGTGGGGGGCACGCGACGCTCCTTTCACGATCGAATTTAGGTTAGGCAAACCTATCCGATGGGAGGGAGGTGGGGGTGCGGGCCGTCCGCGCCGGAGGGGCAAACCATGTCGAACCTTGGCAAAAGGGAGAAAATTTCTTGGCCCAACTCCTTTGAAACAAAGGTACATGGGAGAACAAGCCATAAATACAGCAACCCCAATGGCCTTCAGGCGAACGAATCGAAGTAAGTGGTTTAGATCACCAAGGGTTGGTCTACTCAACCTTCCATGCCCGCCTCTAGGGTGCGCTGGTGTTTGATCAGCAGCTCTCAGAGCACACGAGCAGCGGCCGGGCAATGGCGCCCGGCGCTCCGCAGGGTGCCCCGGTCAGTGGCATCAGTGGTGGAGTCCCCGGCAGTCAGGGGACCGCTGGGGGAGCGGGGGACAAGGGTCTACGGGGCGGTTCCGTCGGCCTGCTGAGCAGTGTGGTGCTGGGCGTCTCGACGGTCGCCCCGGTCTACTGCCTGACAGCGACACTCGGACCGACCGTCACCGCGGTCGGCGTCCAGATGCCCGCGGTGTTCCTGGCGGGCTTCCTGCCGATGCTGCTCGTCGCGTTCGCGTACAAGGAGCTGAACAAGGACTTCCCGGACTGCGGCACGTCCTTCACCTGGGGCGTCCGGGCGTTCGGCCCCCGGGTCGGCTGGATGGCCGGCTGGGGGCTGACGGTGGCGACCATCATCGTGCTCTCCAACCTGGCCGGGGTCGCGACCGACTTCCTGTACCTGATGCTCGGGGAGATGACCGGCAGCGGCTGGGTCACCGAACTCGACCAGAACAAGGCCGTCCACCTGCTCACCGTGGTCCTGCTGATCGCCGGCGCCACCGCGATGAGCTACCGGGGGATGACCGCCACCAAGTGGTTCCAGTACAGCCTGGTCGGCCTCCAACTGGCCGTGCTGCTGCTCTTCTCCGCCATCGCCATCGGCAAGGCCGCCTCCGGTGACCTGCCCGACTCGATCGGCTTCTCCTTCTCCTGGCTCAACCCGCTCCAGGTCAGCTCGTTCAGCGCGTTCACCGCCGGACTGTCGCTGTCGATCTTCATGTACTGGGGCTGGGACACCTGCCTGACCATGAACGAGGAGACCCAGGGCAGCGCCAAGACCCCCGGCCGCGCCGCGATGATCTCGATGGTCACCCTGGTCGGCTCGTACCTGCTGGTCGCGATCGCCTCCCAGATGTTCGCGGGCGTCGGCAGCACCGGCAACGGCCTCGGCAACCCGGCCACCGCCGACAACGTCTTCGCCGCACTGGCCCGTCCGGTGCTCGGCTCGCCGTGGAGCATCCTGCTCTTCCTGGCCGTCGTCGCCAGCGCCGCCGCCAGCCTGCAGACCACCTTCATCCCGGTGGCCCGCACCCTGCTCGCGATGAGCGCCTACCGCGCCGTGCCGCCGCGCTTCGGCGCCGTCCACCCGCGCTTCCACACCCCCGGCTACGCCACCGTCGCGGCGGGCATCGCCACCGCGGTCTTCTACGTCGGCATGAGCCTGATCAGCGAGAACGTCGTCCAGGACACCATCCTGGCGCTCGGCCTGATGATCTGCTTCTACTACGCGCTGACCGCCTTCGCATGCGTCTGGTACTTCCGCCGCTCGCTGCGCGGCGGTGTCCGCGACCTGCTGCTCAAGGGCGCCGCCCCGCTCCTCGGCGGCGTGCTGCTCACCGCGGTCTTCCTCCAGACCCTCACCGACGCCTGGGACCCGGACTACGGCAGTGGTTCGGTCTTCGGCATCGGCTCGGTCTTCGTGATCGGCGTCGGCATCCTGCTGCTCGGCGCCGCGCTGATGACCTGGTACGGCTTCATCCGGCCGGAGTTCTTCCGCGGCGAGACGCTGCACAAGGACACCCCGGCACTGGTCGTGGAGGACTGACGCCGTTACTGTGGGCTGCATGAAGCGCTTCGTGGGCCTGTGCTGGTGGCCGTCCTAGGAC
>NZ_JBSHBN010000187.1:0-3566 GCF_053612025.1 Kitasatospora sp. NPDC054768 | reverse complement strand
CGGCTCGGTTGTGGGCGTCTTGCCCCTGTTAGTGTGGGCGCTTGTACGCCTGTGGGGGGCTTTGGGGGGGCGCCGCCACAGCCCGCCCACCACACCTGCCTGACCAGGGCCGTCCGGGATGGACGGCCCTGCTGCGTTTCCCCGCAGGACGGGTTCCTCGCCCCGGACGGCCGCCACCGCCGCCGCACCGAGGAGAGAGACCTTGACCACCGCCGCCGCCGTGACCACCACTGCGACCACCGCTTCCGCGCGCACAGCTTCCGGGAGCACAGCCTCCGCGACCACCGCTCTCGCGACCGCCGCCGCCGACACGTCCGTTCCGTCCGCCCCGGTCGACGATCCGACCGCCCACCGCGTCCTCACCGGGGACCGGCCCACCGGACCGCTCCACCTCGGCCACTACTTCGGCACCCTGCGCAACCGGGTCCGGCTTCAGGACCAGGGAGTCGAGATGTTCGTCGTGGTCGCCGACTACCAGGTCATCACCGACCGCGACCTCGCCGACCGGCTCGCCGAGCACACCGAGAACCTCGTCCTCGACTACCTCGCCGCCGGCCTCGACCCCGAGCGGGCGACGATCTTCCCGCACAGCGCCGTCCCCGCCCTCAACCAGCTGCTGCTCCCCTTCCTCAGCCTGGTCAGCGTCGCCGAACTGGGGCGCAACCCCACCGTCAAGGACGAGATCACCCACTCCCGGCAGGCCGCCGTCAGCGGGCTGATGTTCACCTACCCCATCCACCAGGCGGCCGACATCCTCTTCTGCAAGGCCGACCTGGTCCCGGTCGGCCAGGACCAGTTGCCCCACCTCGAAGTCGCCCGCACCGTCGCCCGCCGCTTCAACGAGCGCTACCCGCACGCCGACGGCAGCGCCGTCTTCCCCCGACCGCAGGCCCTGCTCTCCGACGCCCCGATGCTGCTCGGCACCGACGGCGGCAAGATGAGCAAGAGCCGGGGCAACGCGGTCGCCCTCGGCGCCACCGAGGACGAGACCGCCCGGATCATCCGCGGCACCAGGACCGACGCCGACCGCCGGATCGGCTACGACCCGGTCAACCGTCCCGAAGTCTCCAGCCTCGTCCTGCTCGCCGCCCTCTGCCAGGACCGCGCCCCCGAGGCCGTCGCCGAGGAGATCGGCGACGGCGGCGCCGCCGCGCTCAAGCGCACCGTCACGGAGTCCGTCAACGAGTTCCTCCGCCCGATGCGCGCCCGCCGCGCCGAACTCGCCGTCGACCGGGGCCACCTGCGGCAGGTCCTGCGCGACGGCGCCGAGCGGGCCAACGCCGTCGCCGACGCCACCCTCGCCGAGGTCCGGGAGGTGATGGGGGCGGCCATCTGAAGAGCGCTCACCCGCCGGAGCCCGCCGAGGCCGTCCGGACAGCGGACCGCCTCCCGCGGACATCGGCCGGTTGACACGGGGCATATCGTCACCGGGCGGTCGCGGCCACAGCGCGACCGCCCGCACCCCGCTCCCGCGCCCGAAAGGTGGCCCGGCCCATGGACCAGCACCCGACCGCACCCGGCCAGGGGCTGACCCGCCCGCCGCACCTGCGCCCCGGCGACCACATCGCCGTCGTCGCGCCCAGCGGCCCGATCGACGCGGCACGCCTCACCGCCGGGTGCGCGATCCTCCGCTCCTGGGGGCTGCGCGTCACCGTCGCCCCGCACGTCCTCGACACCCACCCCTCCCTCGGCTACCTGGCCGGCACCGACGCGGACCGCGCCGCCGACCTCCGGAACGCCTGGCTCGACCCCACCGTCGACGCCGTCATCTGCGCCCGCGGCGGGTACGGCGTGCACCGCATGGCCGACCTGCTCGACTGGACCGCGATGCGCACCGCCGGGCCCAAGCCGTTCATCGGCTTCAGCGACGTCAGCTCCCTCCACGAGGCGTTCGCCCAGCGCCTCGGCCTCGCCACCCTGTACGGACCGCTGGCCGCCGGGGCCTCCTTCGTCTCCGACGGCCCGACCGCCGAGCACCTCCGCCGCACCCTCTTCGACCCCGCCGCCGTCACCGTCCTCACGTCACCCACCGCCGCCCCGCTCGTCCCCGGCCGGGCCCGCGGCGTCACGGCCGGCGGCTGCCTCCACGTCCTCACCGCCGAGCGCGGCACGCCTGCCGCCCGGGCCTCGTACGAGGGAGGCATCCTGCTGCTCGAAGACGTGAACGAGCACCCCTACCAGCTCGACCGCCTGCTCACCCAGCTCCTGCGCTCCGGTGCCCTCGACGGCGTGGCCGGTGTCGCCCTCGGCTCCTGGGAGGGCTGCGGACGGCCGGAACGGGTCCGGGACGTGATGCTCGACCGGCTCGGCGGGCTCGGCGTCCCCGTGCTCTGGGAACTGGGCTTCGGCCACTGCCCGTCCACCCTCACCGTCCCGCTCGGCGTTCCCGCCCTGCTCGACGCCGACGCCGGCACCCTCACCCTGGACCTGCCCGCCCTCGCCGAACGCTGAGCCGGCTCGGCCCGGCGGCCCCGTGCCCGGCACGGGGCCGCGCCGAGCACGGGCGTGCTCAGTAATACGGGCGCGCTCAGTAAGGTGCGGCCATGAACGAGGACCGCCTCACCGCCCTTGCCCTCGCTTTCCTCCGCGGCCCGGGCAGCAACGCCCGCACGATCCTGGGACTTGCCGGCCCGCCCGGCGCCGGCAAGTCCACCCTGGCCCGCCACTTGGTCGCCGAGGTCGAGCGTGCCGAAGGCCCCGGCACCGCCGCCTACGTCCCGCTCGACGGCTTCCACCTCTCCGGCGCCCAGCTCGACCGCCTCGGCCTGACCCACCGCAAGGGCGCCCCGGTCACCTTCGACGCCCACGGCTACCTCGCCCTGCTGCGCCGCATCGCCGGCGACCGGTTCCAGGACATCTACGTCCCGGACTTCGACCGCACCCTGGACGAACCGGTCGCCGCCCGCCACGTGGTCCGCCCGCACACCCGGCTCGTCATCACCGAGGGCAACTACCTCGCCTCCGCCGACACGCCCTGGTCCGATGCCCGCCGACTCCTGCGCGAGCTCTGGTACGTGCACACGGATGACGAGGTCCGCGAGGAGCGTCTGCTCCGGCGGCACCGCGACGGCGGCCGCGACGAGGCCACCGCGCGCCAGTGGGTCACCGGCAACGACCACCCCAACGGCGCGTACGTGAAGCCCGGGCGGGCGCTCTGCACCCGCACCGTCTCCGGGACGGGTTTGCCTTCGACCCCGGACAGGGGTAGTGTTTCCTAGTCGCTCGGCAGGGAGCACCGGACACGCATCGGCGCGGACGGTCCCGGAGCGGCCAATCCCCAGAAACACCACTTCCGGTTCGTGCCGGTCGTTTTCGCTTTTCGCGTCTCGACCTGGTGCTTATTCGGCGTGCGCGTTTTATCGGATTGCGGTCGGATTCGCTTTTCGGAGCGGGGATCGGCTAGAGTTTGAAACGTCGGACAGGGCGTCAAGCCCTGGAAGACACCGGCGAGTTGGATGAACGAAGCCCCGGAAACGGAGCGGAAAGCGTCTGATAAGCTGGAAACACGAAAGAACGAAGCCCGGAGGGTCCGCTGGAAGGCGGTCCGAAGGAAGCGTCCGTTCCTT
>NZ_JBSHBN010000186.1:0-17163 GCF_053612025.1 Kitasatospora sp. NPDC054768 | reverse complement strand
CGCGCCCTTGGACTACCCCGCCCCCGGGGCCCCCCCCCCCCCCCCCCGCGGGGGGCGCCCCCCCCCGCCCCCCCCCGCGGCCCCCCCCCCGCGCCCACCGGCCCCGCGGCACGCCCCCGGACCCGGTCGCCCACCCCCGGGACAGCGAAGTGACCGGCCGGTAGGGTGGCGCCGCACGGAGACGGCGAACCAGGACGGGGCGAGCGGATGAGCGACAACGGCACGGGTTTCTTCACCTCGGTGGCGGACGCCGCCGAACAGCTGGCCGCCACCGGCTACCTGGCCTCCACGGCCGTGGCCACCACCGTCTTCCTCGCCGACCGGCTCGGCAAGCCGCTGCTGGTGGAGGGCCCGGCCGGGGTCGGCAAGACCGAACTCGCCAAGGCGGTGGCCGCGATCGGCCACGCCCGGCTGGTCCGACTCCAGTGCTACGAGGGCATCGACGAGGCCCGCGCGCTCTACGAGTGGAACCACGCCAAGCAGCTGCTGCGGATCACCGCCGGCCGCGACGAGGGCTGGCAGGAGGCCCGCACCGACATCTTCGGCGAGGAGTTCCTGCTCACCCGCCCGCTGCTCACCGCGATCCGCGGCGAGGAGCCGACGGTGCTGCTGATCGACGAGATGGACAAGGCCGACGTCGAGGTGGAGGCGCTGCTGCTGGAGGTGCTCAGCGACTTCCAGGTCACCGTCCCCGAGCTCGGCACCATCACCGCCACCCGCCGCCCCTTCGTCCTGCTCACCTCGAACGCCACCCGCGAGCTCTCCGAGGCCCTGCGCCGCCGCTGCCTCTTCCTCCACCTCGACTACCCCGAGGCCGAGTTGGAGCGCCGGATCGTCCGCCTCAAGGTGCCCGGCCTGGACGGGACGCTGGCCGATTCGCTGGTCCGGGTCGTCGGCGCGCTGCGCGCGATGGAGCTGCGCAAGGCCCCGTCCGTCGCCGAGACCATCGACTGGGCCCGCACCCTGCTCGCCCTCGGCGCCGACACCCTCGACGAGGCGGTCGTCCGGGAGACCCTCGGGGTGATCCTCAAGCACCAGGACGACGTCCGCAAGGCCGCCCAGAAGCTCACCCTCGCATGACGACGCCCCCGCGGGCCGACACCGCCGCCCGCCTCACCGGCCTGGTCCGCGCCCTGCGCGGGCACGGCCTGCGGATCGGCCCGGCCGAGACGGTGGACGCCGCCGCCGTGCTGGAGGTCCTCGGTTTCGCCGACCGCGAGCAGATGCGGGCCGGTGTGGCCGCGGCCCTGCTGCGCTCGGAGGGCCAGCGGAGCGTCTTCGACGCCACCTTCGACCTGTTCTTCCCCCTCGGCGTCGGCACCCCGGAGGCCGTCCGGGCCGACCCGCCGCCGGTCCCCGACGACCCCGAGCCGCCGCGCTTCGGCCGCCCCGACCCGCTCCGCGAGCAGCTGCGCGAACGCCTGGCCGCCGCGCTGGCCGACGACGACCGCGCCGCCCAGGCCCGGCTGGCCGGCGAGGTGGTGGAGGCCTTCGGCCGGTACGGCGCCGGCGGCACGCCGGGCTCGGACGGCTGGTCCGCCCAGCAGGCGCTGGGCCGGCTCGCCCCCGAGACGCTGCTCGCCCGCGTCCTGGCCGCCCTGCGCGAGCGGCGGAGCGCCCCGGACCTCTCCGACCTGGTGCTCGCCGACGAGATCCGCCGCCGCATCCAGGACTTCCGCGCCCTGGCCGCCGGCGAGGCCCGCCGCCGGGTCGCCGAGCTGCGCGGCCCCGAGCGGATCGCCGAACGCGCCGTCGCCCCCACCGCCGACCTGGTCGACTTCCTCTACGCGGGGCGCGGCCAGGTCGCCGAACTGCGCCGCACCGTCCACCCCCTGGCCCGCAAGCTGGCCACCCGGCTGGCCGCCCGGCGCCGCCGCGCCGCCCGCGGCGAGATCGACCTGCGCCGCACCCTGCGCCGCTCGCTGAGCACCGGCGGGGTGCCGCTGCGCCCCGCGTACCGGCTGCGCCGCCCCGCCCGCCCGGAGCTGGTGCTGCTCTGCGACGTCTCCGGCTCGGTGGCGGGCTTCGCCGACTTCACCATGCTGCTGGTGCGGGCGATGAGCGAACAGTTCAGCAAGGTCCGGGTGTTCGCGTTCGTCAACCGCACCGCCGAGGTGACCGGCCTGCTGCGCGGCGACGACGACCCGGCCCGCCTGGCCGCGCGGATCCTCGCCGAGGCCAAGGTGACGGGCTACCACGGCAACAGCGACTACGGCGCCGCGCTCGGCGAGTTCGCCGAGCGGCACCTGGACGCCGTCGGCCCGCGCACCTGCGTGCTGGTCCTCGGCGACGCCAGGAACAACCAGCGCGACCCCAACCCGGACGCGCTGCGCCGGATCGCCGGCCGGGCCCGCCGGGTGTTCTGGCTCAACCCCGAGCAGCCCTCGCTCTGGCCGACCGGCGACTCCGCCGCCCTCGTGTACGCGGGTGTGGTGGAGATGCACTCCTGCCGCAACGCGCGCCGCCTCGGCGAGCTGATCGCCCGCCTGCTGCCGGTCTGACGCCGGTCCGACGGTGCGGGGCGCCGGCCGCGGCCCCCGTCCTCGGCCGGCCGCGACCGGCGCCCCGGGGTCTACTTGTCGAGGTGCGCCAGGAAGTCCAGCAGCGCCGCGTTGACCTCGGCCGGGCGCTCCTGCTGCGTCCAGTGCCCGGTCTCCGGCAGCCGGACGTGCCCGTGCAGCCCGGGCACCCGGCTCAGCAGGTGGTCCAGCACCGGGCGCGGGACCATCGCGTTGACGAGGTCCTGCTCCCCCACCACGAACAGCGCGGGCACGTCGACCGTCACCCCGGTGAAGGCGGCCAGCAGTTCGGCGTTGCGGTCGAGGTTGCGGTACCAGTTGAGCCCGCCGGTGAAGGCCTTCTCACCGTGCGGGGCGTAGTCGGCCTCGAAGGCGTCGAGGTCCGCCTCGGTGAGCCAGTCCGGCAGGCGTTCCGGCTCCGGGAGGCTGTCCAGCAGCCCCTGGCCCTCGGGGACGATCCACACACGCGGCGTGCCGTCCGGCGACTTCGCGGACAGGATGCGGCGCAGGCTGGTCCGGACGTCCGCGGCCAGTTCGGCGTCGGCCCGGCCGGGCTCCTGGAAGTAGACCTGGTAGTAGCCCTCGCCGAAGGCGGCCCGGGCGGCCTCCAGCGGCGGCGGCCCGCCCACCGGCAGCGGCGGCACGCTCAGCCCGGCCACGGCGCGCACCAGGTCCGGCCGCAGCGCCGCGGTGGCCCAGGCCACCGGCGCGCCCCAGTCGTGCCCGACCACGACCGCCCGTTCCTCGCCGAGCGCGCCGATCAGCGCCGTCACGTCGCCGACCAGGTGCAGCAGGGTGTACTGGTCCACCCGCTCGGGCCGGTCGCTGCGAGCGAATCCGCGCTGGTCCGGCGCGACGACCCGGTAGCCGGCCTCGGCGAGCGGCGCGAACTGGTGGCGCCAGGAGTACCAGCTCTCCGGAAAGCCGTGCAGCAGCAGGACCAGCGGGCCTTCGCCCTGCTCCGCGTAGTGCAGCCGGACGCCGTTCACCTCGATCTCGCCGTGCTTGATCGCGTCGTTCAACTCGCCACTCCCCATCCGGTGAAGACATGCCGTCACTTCCGACCCTGCCCAGCCGATCGCCCCCGGACCCCCGCCGGCTCCGGGCGGCGGAAGCGGCCGAGGCCGCCCCGGAATCCCGGGACGGCCTCGGCCTGAACGGAACTGATCCGACGTCAGTTCACGGTGTAGCTGTACGGGATCGCCGCGAGCACCGAACCGGTGGTGTTCAGGACGTTGTTGGCGGTGGCCACGCCGGTCGGGCCGGACACCAGGTACAGCACGCCCTTGACGGTGCTGCCCTTCGGGCCGGTCGGGGTCAGCGTCACCTGGAGCGAGCCGGTGGCGCCGGGGGCGACGGTCACCGGGGTGGCGGCCGCGGCCGAGGCGTTCACCGAGGCGGCGTACGGGTCACCGGTGCTGGAGGTCAGCGCCGGGTCGAAGGCCTGGGTGTGCGCGGTGGCCGTGATGGTGGAGGTGCCGGCGGGCGCGGAGCCGCTGCCGAACGGGCCGATCTGCTGGACGAAGGTGCCCCAGGTGCCGGGGACGACCGGCTGCTCGGCGGTGCCGTTGTCGGTGACCACCGAGACGGTCGAGCCGTCCTGGGCCTTCTTCAGGTCGCCGAACAGGTCCGGCGAGCCGGTGGTGGCGCTCAGCTCGATCTGCGCCGGCGTCGAGGACGCCGCCACGGCCTTGAGCCGGTCGGTGCCCGGGGGCACCAGGAAGGACGGCACCGCGGAGCTGAGGCTCAGCGGCAGGCTGACGGTCGCCGAGGCGCCCTGCGGCACCAGCGCCAGGTCGACCCGGCGGTCCAGCCGGCCGTCGGCCGCGATCCGCTGGGTCGCGACGGTGTTGTTGGTGTAGTTCACCTGGACGGTGACCGGCTTGCCGGCCGCCAGCCTGGTGCGGGCGTCGTTCGGCAGACCGGCCGCGGTGGCCTGGTTCTGGTTGAACGCGACGGTGCCGGTGAAGTCCTGGGCGAGCTCCTGGCCGCTGACCGGGCCGAGCACGTTCAGGACGAACCGCCAGCGGCCGGCGGCCGGGTTGACGGCCGTGGCCGAGACGCCGTTGCCGGTGCCGGCCAGGTTGCCCTGGGCGTCGAACTGCCCGTTGCCCTCGATGTCGACCGGGGTGCCGTTCGGGCTGATCAGCGCGCCCTGCATGAGCAGCTTCGGGTCCTTGCCGACGGTCACGCCGACCCGCAGGTCCTTCTGGCCCTTCGGGACGTCGAAGGCGTACGCGAAGCTCTGGGTCGGCGAGGCGCTGCGGCCGTTGCCACCGGTGACGGTGCCGGTGAAGGTGCCCTTGCCCTGGTTGACCGGGACGAGGCTGCGCAGCACGACCGGGACGCTGGTGGTGTTGCCGTTGGAGCTGGAGACCAGAACGGCCTCACTGGAGTCACCGCTGGTGGCCGGGGTGGTGAGCTGGACCTTGAGGGTCTTGGTCTGGCCCGGCTTCAGGTCGGTGGTGTTCGGGCTCACGGTGCCGGCCGGCACCGCGCGCTGGGTGGCGGTGCCCAACTGGACGGCGCCGCTGTAGCCGGCCTTGCCGGCCGGGGTGTAGAGGATCGCGGTCCACTCGCCGGCCACCGGGTGCGGAACGTCCACCAGGCCGAAGTTCGCCGGGGTGGCGCCGCCCTGCGGACGGGTGTTGGTCTCGAAGCGGCCCGAGGGGTCGAGCAGCGTCATGCGGACCACCGGTCCGTTGGTGACCGGGGTGGGCGCGCCCTGCCAGGCGATCGAGGCCGCGAGGCGGTCGGCGCCGGCCGGGACGGTGAACTTGACCTGCTTCTGCACCCAGTCCGCGCCGTTGGTCGCGTACTTGAAGGTGTCCTTCGAGGACGGGTCCAGCTGGACGGTCTGCTGGTTGCCCGACTGCGGGGCGAAGCTGCGGGTCGCGGCGCTCACCGTCTGGGTGGTGTCACTGGTGTTGGTGACGGACACGTCGGCGGTGTGGGTCGAGCCGGGGGCGCCGGCGATGTCGACCTGGCCGGTGTTGACCACGACGGTCTTCGCGCCGTCGGTGCCGTCCCCGTCGTCGTAGCCGCGGGCGGCCTCGACGGCGGCGCGGACGTTCAGCAGGCCGGCGCCCTGCTCCTCGGCCGGCACGCCGAGGTCGGTGGCGGTGCCGGTGAGGAACTTCTTCACCAGCGCCGGGGCGGGCGAGTCGCCGCCGTGGGTGTCGCGGTAGGCCTGGATGACCAGGGCCGCGGCGCCGGTGACGAACGGGGCCGACTGGCTGGTGCCGCCGAACGGCTGGATCGGCGAGGGCTGGCCGTTGTAGCCCGTGCAGTCGGTGTACTTGCTGGTGTCGGGCGTGCACAGCGCCCAGTCCGACTCGCCCGGGGCGACCAGGTCGACGGTCCGGCCGGCCTGGGTGAAGCCGCCCGAGGAGAGCGCGGAGATCCGGCTGTTGCTCCAGGTCCTGTTGGAGAACCGGGAGGCCGCGTAACCGGTCTGCTGGTAGTTCTGGTTGTCGGTGGAGGCGCCGACCGCGATCACGTACGGGTCGGTGGCCGGGGTGCCGACCGTGCCGCTGATGCCGGCGTCACCGCTGGAGACGGCGACGGTGACACCCGCCTTGACGGCCTGCTCGTTGAAGAGCGAGATGGTGTCGTGCGCGCCGCTGTCCGGGGTGACGTTGCCGCCGAAGGACTCGTTCAGCACGTCGACGTGGGCGACCCGCACCGCGTAGTCGATCGACTGCAGGATCGAGGAGTTGGACATCATCTCGCCGCCGGCCTTCAGCGCGACCAGGTCGGCGTCCGGGGCGAGGCCGCGGATGCGGATGTTGCAGCCGGCCGGGAGCGGGTGCGAGGAGTTCACGAACGTGGAGACGTCGTAGACCTGGCGGCCCTGGGCGATGACCGCCGAGGCGTCGCCGAAGGCTTCGGCCGCACCGGTCGGCGCGTCCCAGCCGTCGCCCGCGAAGTCCTGGTAGTCGACCACGGCGTGCGAGCCGTCGGCCCGGATGAAGTCCGGGTTGTTGGGGTCGAGGCCGTCCGCGATGTAGGCGACCTTGACGCCCTTGCCGGTGGCCAGGTCCTCCACGCCGGGCTTGCCGTTGCCGGTGACGGCCCGGGTCGAGTAGAGGCCCTCGGGCTCCAGCAGCGGCTTGCTCGGGTCGGAGGGGCAGACCGTGTTGGTCGCGTTCTCCTCCGCCCCCTGGCCGTTACTGCCCGAAACGGCCTGCGGAGCGGCATCGGGCTTGGGCGCCTTGGCGCCGGCGGCGGCAGCGTCCTTGGCCGCCTTCGCCTTTCCGGCGGCCGCCGGGGCGACCTGGACCTGGGCGTCGGCCACCACGGTGGAGACGGCCGGGTCCGCCTGGAGCTGGGCGCGCAGGGCGGGGCCGACCGTGGCCGAGAAGGCGTTGCCGACCACGAAGCTCTTGATGTCGGTGCCGCCGGCCGCCTTGACCTTCTTCAGCAGCGGCGCCTGCGCGTCGGCGGTCTTCTGCTGCCGGGCGCCCAGGTGGCCGTGGTCGGCCGGGGCGTCCGCGATCTGGTCCTTCAGAATCACGATCACCGGCACCGGGGCCCCGTCCGCGGACGCCGCCCGGGCGTTCTGCGGGTCGGGGGCCGGGGCCGCGCTCGCCATGGTCCCGAGGCTCAGGACCATCGACGCGGCGGTGACCGTGACGGCCGCCGCCAGCTGGGTTTTCCGCCAGCCGATCATATAAATCCTCTCGTCAGATGGATAGCTGACGCATTCCAACGCACCTGAGAGGATCACGACAAGGGGGTAAATCCCCATCAGAAAGTAAAGTTGACCATCAATCAGTAAAATTCACGGAGGAAATCGGGCCGAATCATCATCTTTCAGCCGATCGGCCCTTACCGGACCCGGGGCGACTCCACCGCGGGAAGGGCGGTGGCGGCTCCCTTCCCGCGCCACCGCCCGACGAAACGGCGCACCCGGCGAACCGGCGCGTCCGGCTCCTGTCGAGGCCGCCGCCCGCCCGTCCGACCCGTCCCGGTCAGGACCCGGCCAGCCGCTCCTGAGCGTCCGCCAGGTCCTCGGCGGTCGGCGCGTCGTCCTGGGTCAGCCGGTGACGCCAGTAGCCGGTGAAGTCGACGGACGCCTTCGGCACCCCGCGCTCCTCGACCAGGTGGCGGCGCAGCGCCCGGACCGCCCCCGCCTCGCCGGCCAGCCAGGCGAACGGCCGGCCCGGCGGCAGCTCGGCGGACCGCACGGCCCCGGTCAGCACGGCGCCCGGGGCGGCGCCGTCCCGGTGCAGCCAGTGCACGTCGAGGCCCTCCGGCCCCTCCAGCGGCTGCCGCTCGGCCTCGTCCGCGACCTCGACGTACGCCACCGCCCGCACCCCGGCGGGCAGCGCCCCGACCAGCGTCGCGAGCGCCGGCAGCGCGGTCTCGTCACCGGCCAGCAGCACCCAGTCGGCTGCCGCCGCGGCCTCGGCGAACGGGACCGGCGGGGCGTACAGCGCGGAGGGGCCGACCATCCCGAGCCGGTCCCCCGGCGCGGCCCGCAGCGCCCAGGCGGCGGCCGGACCGGTGTCGCCGTGCAGCACGAAGTCGATCTCGACCAGCCGGGTCCCGGGGCGCCGACCGCGCAGGGTGAAACCGCGCAGCAGCGGGCGCCGCTCCTCGGGGATCGCCAGGTAGGCCCGGTACCAGCCCATCGGGTCGTCCTGCCGGGCGGGCAGCACCGGCTCGCGCTGGCCGGGGCGGGGGAAGCAGAGCTTGAGCTGCTGGTCGGGGGCGGTACCGACGGCGTCGGGCAGTTCCTCGGCGGCGAAGGTGATCCGGGCGGTGCGCGGCGTGATCCGGCGGACCTCGACGACCTCGACGAAGGTGACGGGCAATGTCATCGCGAAACCCCTTCGATTGGTAACCTTACGGCATAAAGAGTTACCGCAGGGGCGATACTTTACGCCATAAGGAGATGTCGGATGACCGTCTACGCCGGACAGGGCGACGCCCATCGCTCGCTCGCCCTGCTCTGGGGTGCGCCCGCGGAACCGCGCACCGGGCGCAGTGGCCCCAAGCCGGGCCTGAGCGTGGACGCGATCGTGTCGGCCGGAATCGCGGTGGCCGACGCCGAGGGCATGGCCGCACTGTCGATGCGCGCCGTGGGCGAACGGCTCGGCCGCACCGCGATGGCGCTCTACACCTATGTGCCCGGCAAGGCCGAACTGCTCGACCTGATGCACGACCGGGTGCTCGCCGAGCTCCCGGTCGAACGCCCGACCGAACTCCCCGCCGAATACCCCTCCGAACTCCCCGGTGAGCGCCCCGCCGAATACCCGTCCGGACTCCCGGACGAACTCCCGGACGGACTCCCGGACGACCCCGTTGCGGCCGAGGACTGGAGGGGGGCCGTCACCGCCTGGGCCGAGAACCTGTACGCCTGCTACCTGCGCCACCCCTGGGTGCTCCAGGTCTCGCAGGCCCGCCCGGTGCTCGGCCCCGCCGAACTCGCCGCGATGGAGGCGCTGTTGCGCGCGCTGCGACCGGCCGCACTGGCTCCCCGGCGGCTGCGCGGGGCGGTCGCCGCACTCTGGCAGTTCGTCCGCGGCCTGGCCGCCACCACCGCCGACGCGCGCGGCGCGGCCGCCGCGACCGGCGTCACCGACGAGGACTGGTGGGCCGGCCGCTCCGCCCGACTGGTCGAACTCGCCCCGGACTTCGCGGAACGCTTCCCCCTGCTCGTCGCCCTGCAGAGCGAAGGCGGCGCCCCGGAGGACGGCCACCTGGAGGCCTTCCGCAGCGGGCTCGCCGTGCTGCTCGACGGCATCGCGGCGGAGGGCCTCCCGACGGATCCACGGTGACGCGGTCCCGGGAGCCGAGAACCGGGCCGCTGCGGGCGGTGCGGCCACCACGTCATCGTCACCGCCCGCGACCGCCACCGGGCCCTAGCCGTGCCGGGCGGCGGGGAGCGCCAGCAGGACACCGAGCACCACCAGGGTGGCGTACCCGGCGATCTCGTGGCCCGCCGGCACCAGGACCCGGACGAAGCCGAACAGCCGGAAGCCCTCGATCCAGGTGGACAACAGGCCCGAGGCGCCGCCGACGATCAACACCGAACCGAGGTAGCCGAGCAGGGTCTTCATGCCCCCGAGCCTAGGAAGGCGGCCGGTCGCCGGACGTCCGACTTTCGGTGCGGACCCGCGCCACCAAAGTCGTCCCTTCCGCACGGGTCCGCACGGCTCCGGGTGGCCCCTCGGGCTCCGCACGCGTCCGCAGAACTCCGGACGGAGCAGCAGGCCCGGCGGCCCGGTGGCGGCCCGGGTACGTTCGCCGTGTGCAGCCCAAGCGTGTGCAACAGAAGTCCCCGCATGTCACCAGGGCCGTGGCCGGCACCGCCGCCTGTGCCGCCCTGGTGCTCTTCGTCGTCGCCCCGGCGGCCCTCGCCCAGGACTCCGTCCCCGCCGTCGGCGGGGAGCGGCTCGGCCGCCCGGCCGTCCAGGTCGAACCGCTGGCCGGGGCGCCGGCCCTGCCGTCCGAACTGACCGGCCGCTCCTGGCTGGTCGCCGACGCGGCCACCGGCGAGGTGCTCGCCGCCCGTGACGCCCACCTGCCGTTGCCCCCGGCCAGCACCCTCAAGATGCTGTTCGCGGACACCGTGCTGCCCAAGTTCGACCGGGGCCTGGAACACAAGGTCACCACGGCCGAACTCGCCAGCCTCGGCGCCGGCAGCAGCCTGGTCGGCGTCAAGGAGAACCTGGCCTACCGGGTCGAGGACCTGTGGCGGGGCGTCTTCCTCAGTTCCGGCAACGACGCCGTCCACGTCCTCTCCCACATGAACGGCGGCATCCAGCGGACCGTCACCGAGATGCAGGAGCGCGCCCGGGCGCTCCAGGCCCGGGACACCCATGTGGTCTCCCCCGACGGCTACGACATGGACGGCCAGGTCTCCTCCGCCTACGACCTCACGCTCTTCGCCCGGGCCGGGCTGCGCAACACCGACTTCCGCTCCTACTGCTCCACCCGCACCGCGAGCTTCCCCGGCGGGCTGGACAAGCTCACCGGCCGGCGCACCAGCTTCGACATCGCCAACACCGACCGGCTGCTCGGCAAGTACCCCGGCCTGATCGGCGTCAAGAACGGCTACACCACCAACGCGGGCGCCACCTTCACCGGCGCCGCCGAACGCGACGGCCGCACCCTGCTGGTGACGGTGATGCACCCCGAGGCGCAGGGCACGGTGTACGACGAGGCCGCCAGCCTGCTCGACTGGGGCTTCGCGGCCGCCGGAAAGGTCCGGCCGGTCGGCAAACTGGTCGACGAGCCCGCCGGCCCCTCGCCCTCCCCGTCCGCCGGGGCCGCGGCCGAGGCCGCCGACCAGCTCCCGCCCTGGGCCCGCCCGCCGGTGGCCGGCGGCTCCGACTCCGGCTTCGCCGCCGCCGTCTGGACCGCCACGGCCCTCGGCACCGCGCTCGCCGCCTGGGCCACCGCCCGCACCGCCGCCCGCCGCCGAGCCGCGCCCGCCCGGGCCGTTCCCGTCCCCGCGTACGGCGGGGGCGGCGCGACCGCCGTCGGGGGCGCCACCGGCGTCGTTGGCCGCGGCCGGCGCCGCGTGGTCCGCCACGCCCGCACGCTGGTCCGCACCGCCCGCACCGCCCGCCCCCGCGCCCGAACCCACCGCGCCGGATCCGACTGACCGGCGAGGAAGGCCGCCGGCCCGCTGCCCGTCCCGGTGCCGGACCGGCCCTTCCCCGGCGGCCTCGGCGCACGCCCCACGCTCTTCCGGGGGAGCGCGCCGGCCGGGTTCCGGTGGACCGCCCTCTAGACTTCCGGCCATGACCACGCCCGACCCCTCCGCCGCGGACCGGCTCTCCCGGATCGTCCGGCTCTCCTCCGGGAGCTACCTGCTCGTCACCACGTACAAGAAGGACGGCACCACCGTGCCGACCCCGGTGTGGGTGGTGCGTGACGGGGAGGCGCTCGGCGTCTGGACCGTCGCGGACTCCTGGAAGGTCAAGCGGATCCGCAACCGCGCGGACGTGCTGGTCGGCCCCTGCGACGTCAAGGGCAACCCGACCGGCGAGCAGTACCCCGCCACCGCCGAGATCCTCGGCCCCGAGCGCACCGCCGCCTACCGCACGCTGCTGCGCCAGAAGTACGGCCTGCTCGGCGTGCTCACCCTGCTCGGCAGCCGGCTGCGGCGCGGCGAGCGCGGCACCGTCGGCATCCGGATCACGCTCGCGGACTGAGCTACGGGTGCGGGCCGCTCGGCACGCCGGGCGACCCGAGCCGGGCCGGGCGACGTGGCAGGCTGGCGGCCATGGACGAGAACGCGGCCGGGCCGCTTCCCCTGCTGGTCGTCGACGGCGCGAACGTGGTCGGCTCCGTGCCGGACGGCTGGTGGCGGGACCGGCGGGGCGCCGCCGAGCGGCTGCGGGACGGGCTGGTCGCGGTGGCCGCCCGGGGCGTGCCGGAGCTGCCCGGCCCGCTGGAGGTGGTCCTGGTGGTGGAGGGCGCGGCCCGGGGCGTCGACGGGGTGGCCGGGGTGCGGGTGGTCGCGGCGAGCGGCAGCGGGGACGACCGGATCGTGGAGCTGGTCCGCGCGGCCCGCACCGAGGACCCGGAGCGGACCTGCCTGGTGGTCACCGCCGACCGTGAACTACGCTCCCGGGTCGGCGTGTTGGGCGCCGGGGCGACCGGGCCGCGCAGTGTGCGGAGCTGACTGCTCCCAGGGGTGGCCGCCGTCCTGGCCGCTCTCCAGCAGCGGGATCAGCTCGAAGGACGCGTCGCTGAGGCCGCCGAGGGTGTAGCGGCGCGGGCCGGGGGCGGTGTGGCCGACGGCGTAGCCGGCCAGGTTCCAGGTGTACACCGGGACGTCCTCGGGGACGGGCGCGAACGGGTCGGCGCTCGACCGGTGGGCCTGCTCGTCGGTGACCACGACCACCCGGTCGTGCTCCCGGTAGTGCCGGCGGACCGCGCCGGCCATGTCGGTGCCGCCCAGGTTGCGGAAGAGCCCCAGGGTCCGCAGCACCGAGGGTTCCGGTTCGACCGCCCGGCTGCCGGTGCCGAACTGGACCAGGTCGGCCCGCTCGGCCCGCAGGGCCAGCGCGGTGCCGAAGACGGCGGCGGTGTCCGCCCGGTTCAGCTGGGTCCGGGCCGACGGCAGGTCGAACATCGAGGACGAGCGGTCCACCAGCACCAGGGTGCGGCCGGGCAGCACGGGCACCCCGGCCAGCGAGTGCCCGAGGGCGGTCTCCAGGGACTCGGACCAGCGGGACGAGCGGGTGGCGCGGTGGGCGGCGAGGAAGCGGAACGGGAACTGCCGGGAGCGCCGGACCTCCTCCGGGTCGGCGATCCGGCCGGCCGCCCGCGCCGCCGGCTCGTCGCCGACCCCGGCCTGGTCGAAGTTGCGGAGGTTGCGCACCAGCGCCATCGGGCCCATCGAGGGGATGACGGCCTCCCAGGCGGCGGCGTCCAGCGGGCCCTGCAGCCAGCCGGCCAGGGCCTCCCAGGTCATCCCGGCCTCGGCGAGGCGCTGCGCGCCGCCGGGCTCGGTGACCAGCGCCCTGCGGTCGGCCGGCGGGACACCGAGCAGTTCGTGGTGGGCGCTCAGCAGGCGCTGGTCGGCGGGCGGCAGGGCGCGGTCCGGGCGGTGTCGGCGGTCCAGGGCGTACCGGAACAGCGCGCCCTGCCAGGGCTTGTCCGGGTCGGGCGCGGGGTGGATGAGCTCCAGGACGTCACCGAAGCGGAAGCCGCGCGAGGGCGTGTCGTACTTCAGCAGCGCGCGGCCGGTGTAGAGCCGGCGGACCGCGTCGCCGATGCCGCGGCGCAGCGGCTGGGGCAGCCGACGGCCGTACCGGCCGGTCCAGTGCGTCAGCAACTCGCCCGGCTCGTCGGGGCGTTGGAGCACCGCGTCGACGGCCTGCCGGGAGTACCCGGCGGCGCCGGCCGCCGACCGGGCGTGGACGAACTCGACGGCCCCGACCAGGGCGGCGGTCCGGACGCGGAACCCGGTGCGCAGCCGGCGCAGCAGCCCGAGGGTCCACTCGGGGTCGCTCACGGCGTGCTCGCGGATCAGCCGCACGTACCGCTCGTCGCGTTCGACGGCCGACTCGTAGAAGCTCTCCTGGCCGAACAGGTGGGAGACGGCGAGGAGGAACAGTTCCTCCTTCGGCTCCCGGAGGTAGCCGGTGCCGCCCTGATGGTTGGTGACCGCCGTTCCCGGGGCGGCCGTCCGTTCCGGGGTGGCCGCGGTGCGCCGGACGACCGGCGGCGGCGCCGAGCGCAGGTGCTGGACCTCCGGGATCGGCCACTGGCCGTGGGTGGAGAGCGGGGAGGACACCCCCCGTGCGGTGAGTCCCGGTAGTTCTCGCTGGATCTCGGCCCTGGTGGCGGCCTTGGTCCGTTGGCGGTTGAACCGGGTCATGCAGAGGTCCCCCTGGTGGGTGGTCGGGTCGGAGCGGGAGGGGAAGGGCGAGGCGGGGCACGCGGGGACGGGCGCGGGCCGAAACCGGCGCGTGCCGGGACGGGCGCCTCCCGGGATCAGAATCGGCACCGGTGTCACTTGATGGTTTTCGAAAGGAAGTAACCGGGGCCAGGCGCATCGGGAGGCGCCGTCCCGGACGCTACCCGGTCGGGCCGCGGCTCGTCATCCGATTATTCGCACCTCGATTTCGGACCGTACGGGAACCGTTCCGCGGTCGTGTCCGACTGCTGGGAGGTGAGTGCGAAGTCGCCGGGTGTCCGGCCGTTGAGTGTGCTGGTGGGGTTCCTCCTGCTGCTGGTGGTGGTGTTCGTGGTGGCCTACGGGGTGGGTCGGCAGGTGGGGCCGGTGGCGCCCGGGCTGCGGCCGAGCGGCGGGGGCGGGGCGTCCCCCGGAATGGGCGGGCACGACATGGGCGGGATGCGGTGAGCGCCGTCGCCGAGCCCGTGGTCGCCACCGATCTGGCGGTCGGCGGGATGACCTGCGCCGCCTGCGTGGGCCGGGTGGAGAAGCGGCTGGCCCGGATCGACGGGGTGACGGCCGGGGTGAACCTGGCGACCGGGCGGGCCCGGGTGCTGCACCCGGCCGGGATCCCGGTCGCGGAGCTGGTGGCGGCGGTCGAACGGGCGGGCTACACCGCCGAGCCGCTGCCCGCGGGGGCTCCGGTCGGGATGGCGGCCGAGGAGCCGGACGAGCGGTGGCGGCTGCTGGTCACCGCCCTGCTGGCCGTCCCGGTGCTGGTGCTGTCGATGGTGCCGTCGGCGCAGTTCACCGCCTGGCAGTGGGTCTGCTTCGCGCTCGCCGTCCCGGTGGTGACCTGGGGGTCGGCCGGTTTCCACCGCCGGGCCCTGCGGGGCCTGCGGCACGCGGCGGCGACCATGGACACCCTGGTCAGCCTGGGTGTGGTGGCCTCCTTCGGCTGGTCGGCGTACGCGCTGTTCCTCGGCGGGGCCGGCGATCCGGACATGCGGATGCCGTTCTCGCTGACCGCCGACGGCGGCGGCACCGCGCACGTGTACCTGGAGGCGGCGGTCGGCGTACCGCTGTTCGTGCTGGCCGGGCGACTGCTGGAGGGCCGGGTGCGCCGGCGCAGCGGGTCCGCGCTGCGGGCGCTGGCCGAGCTGGGCGCCAAGCAGGTGTGCCTGCGCGGGGCGGACGGCGAGGAGCGCCTGGTGCCGATCGAACTGCTGCTGCCCGGGCAGGAGTTCGTGGTGCGGCCGGGCGAGCGGGTGGCCACCGACGGGGTGGTGGTCGAAGGGGGTTCGGCGCTCGACCTGAGCCTGCTGACCGGGGAGAGCGTGCCGGTCGAGGTCGGCCCGGGCGCCGTGGTGGCGGGTGCGACGGTCAACGTGGGCGGCGCCCTGGTGGTCAGGGCCACGGCCGTCGGCGCGGACACCCAACTGGCCCGGATCACCGCGCTGGTGGCGCAGGCCCAGGCCGGCAAGGCACGGGCGCAGCGGCTGGCGGACGCGGTGGCCGGGGTGTTCGTGCCCTGCGTGCTGGCGATCGCGGCGAGCGTGCTGGGCTTCTGGCTGGGCGCGGGCGCGGCCCCGCAGGCGGCGGTGACGGCGGCGGTCGCGGTGCTGGTGGTGGCCTGCCCGTGCGCGCTCGGACTGGCCACGCCGACGGCGCTGCTGGCGGCGACCGGGCGGGGCGCGGAACTGGGCGTGCTGGTGCGCGGCCCGGAGGTGCTGGAGAGCCTGCGCCGGGTGGACACGGTGGTGATGGACAAGACCGGGACACTGACCACCGGACGGATGGAGCTGGCGGCCGTCACCACCGCCGACGGCCTCGCGCAGGACGAGGCCCTGCGGTTGGCCGGCGCGGTCGAGCACCGCTCCGAGCACCCGATCGGCCGGGCCGTCGCGGCGGCGGCCCGGGAGCGCTGCGGACCGCCGCCGGCCGTGGACGGCTTCGCGGCCACCACCGGGCTCGGGGTGTCCGGGACGGTCGAGGGCCGGGCCGTGCGGGTGGTGCGGCCGGACGACACCGTCCTGCCGCCGGCCCTGGCCGAGGCGGCCGCACAGGCCGCGGAGGAGGGCCGTACGGCCGTCGCGGTCGAGCTGGACGGGCGGCCGGCGGCCGTCCTGGTGGTCGGCGACACCCTGCGATCGGGCAGCTGGCGGGCGCTCCACCGGCTGCGCGGGCTGGGCCTGGAGACCGTCCTGCTGACCGGGGACGGCCCGGGCGCCGCGCGGGCGGTGGCGGCCGAGCTGGGCATCGAGCGGGTGCACGCCTCGGCTTCCCCCGAGCGCAAGGCCGAGGTGGTGGCCGAACTGCGCGCCGCCGGACGGACGGTGGCGGTGGTCGGCGACGGTGTCAACGACGCGGTGGCCCTGGCCTCGGCGGACCTCGGGGTGGCGCTGGCCTCCGGCAGTGACGCCGCGATCGGCGCGGCCGGGCTGACCCTGGTGCGCGGCGACATCGAGGCGGTGGTGGACGCCGTACGGCTGGCGCGGCAGACCCTGGCGACCATCCGGGCCAACCTGCTCTGGGCCTTCGGCTACAACCTGGTGCTGATCCCGCTGGCGGCGGTCGGGTTGCTCAACCCGATGCTGGCGGCGGTCGCGATGTCGCTCAGCTCGCTGCTCGTGGTGGGCAACAGCCTGCGGCTGCGCACCTGGGAGCCGGGGCGGGGACAGCGCCGGGGAGGACGGCGGTGAGGGGCGTGAAGGACAGGAAGGGCGTGAGGGGCGTGACGGGTGTGAAGCGTGCGAAGGGAGGGACGGCGGCGAGGACCGCCGGGCGTCTCGCGGTGGCCGGCCCGCCGGTCGGCGCGGCGGCCCTGGCCCTGGTCCTGCTCACCGGGTGGACGGCGGTCGGCGGGGCCGGCCGCGCCCTCCCCGTGACGGCCGAACCGGGCTGGGTGCTGCTGCCGACGGCGGGTGCGGCCACCGCCACGGCGGCCTTCTTCACGGTCCGCAACCCGGGCGACGTCCCCGACGAACTGACCGGTGCCTCATGGGAGTTCGGCGGCCGGATCACGCTGAAGCGGCACCTGCACCAGGGCGCGGCGGGCCGCTGGGAGCCGGCCTCGGCGCTGCCGGTGCCGGGCCGCGGCGAACTGCGGATGACCCCGGAGGACGCGGACCTGATGATCGCCGACCCGCCGCCGCTGCGGGCCGGCCAGTGGGTGGAGTTCACCCTCACCTTCCGGCACAGTCCGTCGCTGCGGCTCGCCGCCCAGGTGCTGCCCGCGGCCGAACGGCCGCGCTGACCGTCCCCGAAGGCCCCTGGGGC
>NZ_JBSHBN010000185.1:0-17358 GCF_053612025.1 Kitasatospora sp. NPDC054768 | reverse complement strand
CCGGGGCGTCCGGGCCCACACCCCGGCCACCCAGCGCGGCTGACCCCCGCGGGCCCGACCCGCGCGGGGCGGGCCCGGTTCTCCGGTCCCGCCCCTTCCGCTTGAGCGCTCGCCTTCCGTACGCGTACTCGACCGCCGTACGCGTCCGACTGCGCGTCCGACTGCGCGTCCGGCTACCGCACGCGCGTCCGGCTCAGCAGCAGTCCTCGACCACCAGCCCGGCCGGCAGCTGCTCCCCGCCGAAGACCGAGACCGTCGCCGGGTCCCCGCCGAGCGCGGCCACCGCGAGCAGCAGCGCCCCGGCCGTCCAGGTGGTGCGCTCCTCCGGCCAGATCGCGTCGTCCTCGAAGACGTACCCGGTCCAGTACGAGCCGTCCTCGTGCCGCAGGTGCTTCTGGATCCAGCGCAGGATGTCCACCGCGCGGTCGGACTGGCCGATCGCCCAGAGCGCGAGCGCCAGCTCGGCGCTCTCCCCGCCGGTCACCCACGGGCGGTCGCTGACGCAGCGCACGCCGAGGCCGGGGACGACGAAGCGCTCCCAGTCCCGCTCGATCCGGGCCACCGCCGCGTCGCCGCGCAGGCCGGTGCCGAGCACCGGGTAGTACCAGTCCATCGAGTATCGGTCCTTGTCCAGGAACCGCTCGGGGTGGTGGGAGACGGCGTGCCCCAGCCGCCCGGCCGCGAGCTCCCAGTCGGGCTGCGGCTCCTCCAGGTACTCGGCGACGGCCAGGCCGCAGCGCAGCGCGTGGAGGATGCTGGACGAGCCGGTGAGCAGCGCCTCGTCGGTGGCGGTGCCGTCCTCGGAGACCCGCCAGGCGATCGGGCCGCCGGGCAGCCGCAGGCCGACGATGAAGTCCAGGGCGCGCCGGACGACCGGCCAGATCCACTCCAGGAAGGCGTCGTCGCCGGTGCTGAGGTGGTGGTGCCAGACCCCGACCGCGACGTACGCGCAGAAGTTGCTCTCCTTGGCCCGGTCGGTGACCACGCCGTCGGTGTAGGCGGCGTACCAGGAACCGTCCGGGTTCTGGGCGGCGGCGAGCCAGCGGTAGGCGGCCTCGGCGGCGGCGTGCTCGCCGGCCGTGTCGAGGGCCATCGCGGCCTCGGTGTGGTCCCAGGGGTCGAGGTGGTGGCCGGCGAACCACGGTATGGCGCCGTCGGGGCGCTGCTCGGCCAGGATGCTGCGGACGGTGTCGGCGGCCTGCTCGGCGTCGAGCACCCCGTCGAGCAGCAGCACCTCGGGGACGGCGGCGGTCATGCCGTCCTGCCCGGCGCGCGGTTGGGCTTGGAGGCGTACGCGACGAAGCTCTTGCCGATCACCGGGTTGAGCGCCCGCTCGGCGGCCTTGGTGAGGCTGCTGATCACCGGGGTGCCGACGATGTCCCAGACCAGCAGCTGGTGGTACGCCTTCACCGGCAGCGCCTTGTCGTTGTCGACGCCGACCGCGCACTTGATCCACCAGTACGGCGAGTGCAGCGCGTGCGCGTGGTGGGTGCCGTACGGCTCCAGGCCGGCGTCCTTGAGCTTGCCGAGCAGCTCGTCGCCCCGGTAGATCCGGATGTGGCCGCCCTCGACCTCGTGGTACTCGTCGGACAGCGCCCAGCAGATCTTCTCGGGCAGCCAGCGAGGCACGGTGACGGCGAGCAGGCCGCCCGGCTTGAGGACCCGGAACATCTCGTTGAGCACGCCCTTGTCGTCCGGGATGTGCTCCATCACCTCGGAGATGATGATCTTGTCGAAGGACTCGTCCTCGAACGGCAGCGCCAGCGCGTTGCCCTCCATCGCGACCGCCGACGCCCCCTCGGGGGCCTCACCGGCCTGCTCCATCGCCGCGAACCACTTCCTGACCTCGGCGATCTCCCCGGCGTTCTGGTCGAGGGCGATCACGTTGGCGCCGCGGCGGTAGCACTCGAACGCGTGCCGGCCCCCGCCGCAGCCCAGGTCGAGCACCCGGTCGCCAGGGGCGAGCGGGAAGCGCGAGAAATCGACGGTCAGCACTGCTGGACTCCCATTCCTATTGCTGCCAAGCGTTCTTGACGCCTCGTCAGGCCTTCGTTCAGCACGTCGCACTGCGCCGGGCGGGCCCCGACCCGCCGTCACCGACCCGCCGTCACCGGCCGGGCGGCCGACCGGGACGGCGCCGCCGGCCCGTGCGCGTCGACCGGGCCCTAGGCCACGTACCGCCAGCCCGGCCCCGAGCGGGCCCGGGCGCCGGCGCCGGTGGCGATCGCCGCGCGGTAGGCCTCGGCGGTCAGCTCGGCGGCCCGCTCCCAGGTGAACCGGGCCAGCACCCGCCGCCGTCCGGCCGCGCCGAGTCCGGCCCGCAGCTCGGGGTCGTCCAGCAGCCGGCCGAGCGCGGCGGCCAGCACGTCCGCCTCCCCCGGCGGCACCGCCAGGCAGGTCTCCCCGTCCGGCCCGGCCACCTCGGGGATCGCCCCGCCGGTGGTGGCGACCAGCGGGGTGCCGGTGGCCATCGCCTCGGCGGCGGGCAGCGAGAAGCCCTCGTACAGGGAGGGGACGCAGGCCACCTCGGCCGAGCGGTAGAGGTCGACCAGCTCGCGGTCGGTCAGTCCGCTGCGGAACTCGATGTGCCCGGCCAGCCCGAAGCGGCGCACGGCGTCGGCCACCGGCCCGTCCTCCTTCTGCGGCTTGCCGACCACCACCAGGTGGGCGTCCCGCTCGGTGCGCACCTTGGCGAGCGCCTCGACCAGGAAGACCAGGCCCTTCAGCGGGACGTCCGCGCTGGAGGTGGTGACGATCCGGCCGGGGACGCGCCCGATCTCCGCCGAGGGCGACCAGAGCCGGGTGTCGGCGCCGATCGGCACCACCGAGATCGCGTCCGGCGCGGCTCCCAGGTGCTCGGCGATCTCGCGCTGCGAGGTCCCGGAGACGGTGATCACGTGGTCCAGCCGGGCGGCGACCCGGCGCTGCATCCGGGTGAAGGCGTACCAGCGGCGCAGCGAGAGCCGCTTGCCCCGGGTGGTGGCGGCGTCCAGCTCCAGCTGCCGGTCCACGGTGATCGGGTGGTGGATCGTGGTGACCAGCGGGAAGCCGTGCCGGGCCAGGCCGAGCAGGCCGTAGCCGAGGGTCTGGTTGTCGTGGACCACGTCGTAGCGGCCCTTGTGGGCGGCCAGGTACCGGCGGGCGCGCAGCGAGAAGGTGAGCGGCTCGGGGAAGCCGCCGGTGCGCATGGTGGCGAACTCCAGCACGTCCACCGGGCCGCGGAACTCGCCCCGGGCCGGGGTGCGGAAGGGGTCGTCGGCGCGGTAGAGGTCCAGGCTGGGCAGCTCCACCAGGCGCACCGAGCCGGGGCCGTCGACCTCGTCGAGCACCGGGTAGGGCTGGGCGCCGATCACGTCCACGTGGTGGCCGAGCCGTGCCAGCTCGCGGGAGAGGTGTCGTACGTACACGCCCTGACCCCCGCAGAAGGGGTCACCGCGGTACGACAGCAGGGCAATCCGCAGCGGCTGCGCGGTCATCCTGGGCCCTCTTCTCTAGCTGCTATCGGTGCTGCCGGTCGTGCTTCCGGTCGCTAAAGTAGATCAGGTTTCAGTGGCTGGGGAACTCGTCGTCGACCACGTGAACCATGAGAGACCTCGAAGATACCGGCCCGTAGCTTTTCCCCAGGAGCCAGGGCTGGTGATTCCCGCCACGCCGAATCCTGCCGACCATGTGGAGCACGCCGCCACTCTCGCCCGCCCGGGAGCACCCTTGCCGCCACCCCCTCCTTCGACGTTGCCGCCGGTCTCCCCTCCGGGCGAGCCGCCGCTGACCGCGCGCCAGGCCGAACGGCGCCGGCGCATCCTGCGGGCCGCCACCGCACTGGCGGTGCGCGGCGGGTACGAGGCGGTGCAGATGCGGGAGGTCGCGGAGAGCGCGCAGGTCGCCCTCGGCACGCTCTACCGGTACTTCCCGTCCAAGGTGCACCTGCTGGTGGCGGTGATGCTGGAGCAGCTGCAGGGCCTCCACGAGCACATCCGGCGCCACCCGCCGACCGACCTCGAACCGGCGCTGCGGGTCGCCGACACCCTCACCCGGGCCTTCCACGCGCTGCAGCGCGAACCGCTGCTGGCCGAGGCCATGGTCCGGGCACTGTCCTTCGCGGACCGCTCGGTCGGGGCCGAGGTGGACCAGGTCAGCGTGGCCACCGGACAGCTCATCCTGGACGCGATCGGCCAGTCCGGACCGCCCACCGGGAGCCAGCGCGCGGCGGTACGGGTGATCGAGCACACCTGGCACTCGGCGCTGGTCGCCTGGCTCTCCGGCCGCGCCTCGATCGCCGAGGTACGGGCCGACCTGCACACCGCGGCCCGGCTGCTCACCCTGCCGTGAACCGTCCTCCTCCCGCCGCCGACTGGAACCTGTTCCTGCCCGCCCCGGGCCGCTCGTCGTGCTCCGGCGGCTAGAGTCGACAGTCGGCACAACTCGATCCCGCTCCTCCCCCGGGGAAAGCCGGTGCGAATCCGGCGCCGACCCCGCAGCCGTGAGACCGGCGCCGCCCTCGGCCGCCCGGACGAGTCGGAGCACCCGGGGAGGGGCGAGCGGCCCGTCCGGACGCACGCGCCCGGCACCGTCGAGGACTACGGAACGGCCCCGACCGGGCCACCACCGCTCACCGAAAGGCACACCCGCACCATGCTGACCGCCGCCCGCCTGGGCGCCGCCGCCCTGTCCGCCGCGCTGCTCACCGGCGTCGCCGCCGGCCCGGCCCTCGCCGACGTCTCCCCGCCCACGGTCCCGGACGGCCTGTACGGCAAGAGCGACCCGACGTACGACGGCGTCTGGCGGCAGTCCCTCGCGCTCACCGCGCTGGCGGCGGCCAAGGTCACCCCGGCCGACTCCGCGGTCGGCTGGCTCACCGGCCAGCAGTGCGAGGACGGCGGCTGGCCCTCCTACCGGAACGCCGGCACCGCCTGCGACCCCACGTTCGAGGACAGCAACGCCACCGCCGTCGCCGTCCAGGCCCTGGTCGCCCTCGGCGGGCACCAGGAGGCCGTCGACAAGGGCGTCGCCTGGCTCAGGACCAACCAGAACGCCGACGGCAGCTGGGCCTACAACCCGGGCAACCCCGGTGACGCCGACTCCACCGGGCTCGCCGTCAACGCGCTGTTCGCCGCCAAGGCCGACCCGGCGGGCGTCGCCAAGGCCGGCAGGTCCGCCTTCGACGGGCTCGCCCTGTTCCAGCTCGGCTGCGCCGCCCCCGCGGACCAGCGCGGCGCCTTCGCCTACCAGCCCGACCCGGCCGGCGGCACCCTCACCCCGAACGCCCTGGCCAGCGGCCAGGCCGCGCTCGCCGCCGGCGGCGGCCACCTGCCGGTCGCCACCTCGGTGCACGCCGACTCCGCGCCCAAGGCCCTCACCTGCGCCTCCGACGCCGCGGCCGCCTCCGCCCCGGTCCCGCACGCGGACTCCGGCGAGGCCGTCGGCGCCTACCTCACCGCCCAGCTCGCGGCCGGCGGCGACCACCTCACCCTCACCACCCCCGGCGCCGCCCCCACCCCGGACTACACCGCCACCGCCTGGGCCGCCCTCGCCCTCACCCAGAGCGGCCACCCCCAGCAGGCCGCCGGCGCCGTCGACTGGCTCACCAAGGAGGGCGCCACCTGGACCAAGGGCGGCACCGACGCCGGCGCCACCGCCACCCTCCTGCTGGTCGCCCAGGCCGCCCACCGCGACACCGCCGCCCTGACCGGCCAACTCACCGCCCTCGGCCCGACGCCCAAGGCCGCCGAAGCCGCCGCCTCGGCGACGGAGGCCCCGAAGGAGAAGAAGGACGGCGGCATCGGCCAGTACTGGCTCATCGGCGTCGGCCTCCTCGTCGGCATCGGCGGCGGCCTCGTGCTCAGCCTCCAGCGCAAGCGCACCCCCCACCTCTGATGCGCCCCGCACCCCGCCCCGCCCCGGCGGGCGCCGACGTCCGCACCCGCCGGGCCGTCGCCGCGCTGCTCCTGCCCCTCCTCGGGGCGGTGCTGGTGCTCACCTCCGCCGCCCCCGCGCAGGCCGCCGGCTACCGCTACTGGTCGTTCTGGCGCGGCGCCGAGGGCGGAGCCTGGACATACCAGCAGCAGGGGCCCGCCGTCGCGGTACCGCCGGACGGCTCGGTGGACGGGTGGCGGTACGCGCTGAGCCCGGACGGCGGGCAGGACGCCGCGCAGCCCCGGACCGCCGGGAGCTTCGCGGAGATCTGCGCGGACACGCCCGCCCAGGAGGGCCACAAGCGGGTGGCCGTCGTGCTGGACTTCGGGACCGCCGAGGACGCCGGTTCGTCCGCCGCCCCGGTGCCCGGGCAGCGGACCGCCTGCGCCGCCGTCGCGCCCCGCGCCACCTCGGCCGAGGTGCTGGCCGCCGTCGCCCCGCCGCTGCGCTACGACACCAACGGGCTGCTGTGCGCCATCGCCGGGTACCCGCAAGCGGGTTGCGGCGACCGGATCGGCGCGGCGGGCGCGGCCCGGACCGCCGACCAGGGCGGCGGCAGCAGCGGCAGCGGCCCCGACATCGGCCTGATCGCCGGTGGCGCGCTGCTCGCCGTCCTCGCCGGCGGTGCCGTCCGGCAGGCGCGCCGCCGCCGTCACTCCTAGTCCCCCACCCAGGAAACACCGTGAGCAGCACCGCCCGTAGCACCCGGCCGCCCACCGGCCCCCGTCAACTGCACCCCGGGGCCTGGTGGTTGTGGGCGCTCGGGCTGGGCGCGGCGGCCACCCGCACCACCAACCCGGCGATCCTGCTGCTGCTCGCCGCCGTCGCCGGGTACGTGGTCGCGGCCCGGCGCGGCGATGCGCCCTGGTCGCGCTCGTACGGGGCGTTCCTGCGGCTGGGCCTGCTGGTGCTCGGCATCCGGCTGGTGTTCGCCGTGTTCCTCGGCTCGCCGGTCGCCGGCACCCACGTGCTGTTCACCCTGCCCGAACTCCCGCTGCCCGTCTGGGCGCAGGGCGTGCGGATCGGCGGCCGGGTCACCGCCGAGGGGCTGCTCGCCGCACTGTACGACGGGCTGCGGCTGGCCACCCTGCTGATCTGCGTCGGCGCCGCCAACTCCCTGGCCAGCCCGGCCCGCCTGCTGCGCACCCTGCCCGGCGCGCTCTACGAGGCGGGCGTCGCCGTCGTCGTGGCGATGACCTTCGCGCCCAACCTGGTCGCGGACGTCCGCCGACTGCGTGCCGCACGGCGCCTGCGCGGCCGCACCGACAAGGGCGTCGCCGCCGTGCTGAGCGTCGGAATCCCGGTACTGGAGGGCGCGTTGGAGCGGTCCATCGCGCTGGCCGCCGCGATGGACACCCGGGGCTTCGGCCGCACCGCCGACGTCCCGCGCCGGCTCGCCCGGGCGACCGCGGCACTCACCCTGGCCGGGCTGCTCGGGGTCTGCCTGGCCGCGTACGGGCTGCTGACGGCCGGCGGCGCGGGCTGGGCCCTGCCCGTCCTGCTGCTCGGCCTGGCCGCCGCCTTCGCCGGACTGCTGCTCGGCGGCCGACGCTCCGTCAGAAGCCGCTACCGGCCGGACCCGTGGGCCCTTCCGGAATGGCTGACCGCCGGTTCCGGCGCGGCCGTGGCAGCCCTCACCGTCTACCTGGCCGCGCGGGACCCGGCCGCCTTCGCCCCCACCGTCGTCCCACCGACCGTCCCCGCGCTGCCCCTGACCGCCGTGCTGACCGTCCTGCTCGGCCTGGTGCCGGCGTTCGCCGCCCCGACCCCGCCCCGGAGGGCATCGTGATCACCTTCGAGCAGGTCTCCGTCCGGTACGCGGACTCCGCCGCGCCCGCGCTCGGCGGCGTCGACCTCACCGTCCCCGAGGGCGAACTCTGCCTGCTGGTGGGCCCCTCCGGCTCCGGCAAGTCCACCCTGCTGGGGACGGTCAGCGGCCTGGTGCCGCACTTCACCGGCGGGGTGCTGCACGGCCGGGTCACCGTCGGCGGCCGGGACACCCGCGAGCACCGGCCGCGCGAACTCGCCGACCTGGTCGGCACCGTGGGGCAGGACCCGCTGGCACACTTCGTCACCGACACGGTGGAGGACGAACTCGCCTACGGCATGGAGTCCCTGGGCCTGCCGGGCGACGTGATGCGCCGCCGGGTCGAGGAGACCCTCGACCTGCTCGGCCTCGCCGACCTGCGCGACCGCTCGCTGACCACCCTCTCCGGCGGCCAGCAGCAGCGCGTCGCGATCGGCTCGGTGCTCACCGTGCACCCCCGCGTGCTGATCCTGGACGAACCCACCTCGGCACTCGACCCGGGCGCGGCCGAGGAGGTGCTGTCCGTCCTCCAGCGGCTGGTGCACGACCTCGGCACCACCGTGCTGATGGCCGAGCACCGGCTGGAACGCGTCGTCCAGTACGCCGACCAGGTGCTGCTGCTCACCCCCGGCGCCCCGCCCGTCCTCGGCGGGCCCGCCGAGGTGATGGCGCACTCCCCGGTGCATCCGCCGGTGGTCGGCCTCGGCCGGCTCGCGGGCTGGCGGCCGCTGCCGCTCTCGGTCCGCGACGCGCGCCGCAAGGCCGCCCCGCTGCGCGCCGAACTGGACGGCCGGACACCCGCCGCCGTTGGTTCTTCGTCCGGCACCCCCATCGCCGTTGCCGACCGCCTCGCCGTCCGGCGCGGGCCGGTCCCCGCCCTGCGCGGCGTGGACCTCGCGCTCCGCCCCGGCGAGATCACCGCCCTGATGGGCCGCAACGGCGCCGGCAAGTCCACCCTGCTCGGCAGCCTGGTCGGCCTGCACACCCCGGCCTCCGGCAGCGTCGAGGTCGGCGGCCGCACCCCGCACCGCACCCGCCCCGCCGAACTGATCCGCGAGGTCGGCCTCGTCCCGCAGGAACCGCGCGACCTGCTCTACGGCGAGTCGGTCGCCGCCGAGTGCGCCGCGGCCGACACCGACGCGGGCGCCGCCGCCGGCACCTGCCGCGCCCTGGTGGAACGCCTGCTGCCCGGCATCGCCGACGACGCCCACCCGCGCGACCTCTCCGAGGGCCAGCGGCTCACCCTCGCCCTCGCCGTCGTACTCACCGCCCGGCCCCCGCTGCTGCTCCTGGACGAGCCGACCCGCGGCCTCGACTACGCCGCCAAGGCCCGGCTGGTGGAGATCCTGCGCGCCCTCGCCGCCGAGGACCACGCCGTACTCCTCGCCACCCACGACGTCGAACTGGCCGCCGAACTCGCCCACCGCACGGTGATCCTGGCCGAGGGCGAGATCGTCGCGGACGGGCCGACCGCGGAGGTGGTGGTCTCCTCGCCGGCCTTCGCCCCGCAGGTCGCCAAGGTACTGGCGCCCGGGCCGTGGCTCACCGTCGGGCAGGTCGCGGAGGCGCTGGGCGCATGAGCACTCGTCCCGTCCCCCTGGGGCGCCGGTCCGTCACCGCGCTGCTCCTCGTCACGGCCGTCGGCGTGACGGCCTTCGGCTGGCCGCTGCTCGCCTCCACCAAGTCGGCGCTGGTCGGCCACTCCGCGGACGCGCCGTGGCTGTTCGCGCTCCTCCTCCCTCTTCTCCTCGCCGTCGTCATCGCCCAGATCTCCGAAGGCCGCTCGGCGGGCGGCGGGGCGCCCGGGCTGGACGCCAAGTCCGTCGCCCTGCTGGGCGTCCTGGCCGCGGCGGGCGCGGCGCTGCGGCCGCTCGGCGCGGGCACGGCGGGGCTGGAGCCGATGTTCTTCCTGATGGTGCTCTCCGGGCGGGTGCTCGGACCGGGCTTCGGGTTCGTGCTCGGCTCGCTGTCGATGTTCGCCTCCGCACTGCTGACGGGCGGGGTGGGGCCGTGGCTGCCGTTCCAGATGCTGGCGATGGGGTGGGTGTGCCTGGGCGCGGGGCTGCTGCCGGGTGCTTCCTCCCTGCGCGGGCGCCGCGAACTCTGGCTGCTCGCGGGGTACGGCGCCGTCGCGTCCCTGCTGTACGGCACGATCATGAACCTCCAGGGCTGGCCGTACATCGGCGGCCTGGCCGGCTCCATCTCCTTCGTGCCGGGCGACCCGCTGCCCGCCAACCTGGTCCGCTTCGCCGCGTACTGCCTGACCACGTCCCTGGGTTGGGACCTTCCCCGGGCCGCCCTGACCGTCGTCCTGTGCCTCACTCTCGGCACCCCCGTCCTGCGCGCCCTGCGCCGGACCACCCGCCGCGCCGCCTTCGACGCCCCGGTCACCTTCCGGCCGCCGGAGCCCTAACGGCGGCACACCCCGCACACCTGCCCTGCGCTGGCGACGGGCCGCCCGCACATCCCGCCCCGACCGGGGCACTCGTGTTGGCGCGGGCCGCCGCTTTCCTGCCTGGGTGCCGGAACGATCGGCACCTTGGCGATCCGCGCCGCCACGATCGCCCCCACGCTGTGCGTGACCCTGTCCGGCAGCGGCGCCGCGATGATCCCCGCCAGCGCGTCTCGCGTCCACCCGCCCGCGAGCAACCCCTCCACCCGCGCGGCCTGATCACTCAAGGGCTTCCCCGCCAATGCCATCCGGGGCTCCCGGCGACCGAGTTCGAGCAGCAGCGCCATGCCGGCCGTCAACTTCTCGGGAGGACGGACGGAAGGCTCTTCCACGTCCTTGGCCTTCAGTTCCTTGGAAGGGCTTCCCGCCTCCCCGCCGCCTGGCTTGCCTGGAGCTGGGGCACCGGCGGCCGGGGCCACGGGAAGCGGCGGCACGGTGTGCACCGCCTTGCCCGTCACCGGCACCTCGTAAACGGAAACGACCGTCCGCACCTGCCCGGTCAGCGGGTCCCGCAACGTACGACGCACGTAGTGCCCCGCCGCCTCCAACTCCCTGAGCGCTCGGGCGACGGTCGTGCGCCCCTCCACACTCTTGGCGGCGAGGGTACGGATGTCCTCCCGTGCCCCGTCCGGCAGGCTGAGCAGGTAGCTCAGCAGCCCGCGCGCGGCCCAACTCAGCGAGTGCTTACGGACGACGTGGCCGTTGTCGAGGATCGTGTACCCGGGGGCATGCTGTGGGATACGGTGAATCTGCATCTTGGAGTCTTCTTCTCCTGGTGCCATACCCCGGGGTGTTGGCGCACCGCCGGGGTTACCTATGTGCTCACGCACCGAGCACCCTCCCGAGCACCCGGCACCGCAATATTCACCGTAATTCGGTAACGCCTCATCAAACTCCATCTCACATCACCTATTCGGGCGGAGCGTGCGCGCACAACCCAGCGCGCCCCGGGGTCGCGAGCCCGGGGCGCGCTTCACCGCACCTCGTCAACCGACCACGTGGTCCGGGTCGTCCAGCCACGCCCGGTGCTCGCCGGCGACGGTGACGGTCAGGCCGAACCGGTCGAGGCCAGGCTCGCCCTGGCGCTGCCACCAGGCGTGGGCGGCGGTCACCTCGTCCCACAGGTCGCGGGGGCCGGACTGCGAGACGGCGTGCCTGCCATCCCAGTCGGCGAGGCGGCAGTGGGCGTACGAGACCCCATCCCAGGCCTCGAACCGGCCGGTGCCGAGCCGGTCGTAACCAGCCGAGACCTCCTGCCGGAACAGGCCAGGCAGCCGCAGCCCGATCGCGAAGGCGGCGTCGGTGTGCTCGGCCACGGCGGCGGGGTCGAGTCCGGACGGGCCGTGCCGGACGTCCTCGATCTCGAACTCGCCGCTGCCGGGGCGTTGGCCCCTCACCCACATGAAGGCGACGTCCTCGACGAACGGCCCGCTCGCAGACCGGCCGTCCTCGGCGACGGTGAGCTTCAGCAGCCCGCCGTTGCAGAACGCCGTGCCGTACGGGACGACGATCACGCCGCCGGGCACCGTCTGCTCGATCAGCGCCGCAGGGAGGCGCTGCACGGCGGCGGTGACGTGGACCCGGTCGTACGGCGCGCCCGCCGGATGGCCGAGCATGCCATCGCCGACAACGGCCTTGACTGGAAGTTGATTTGATGCCAGACGGTGCTGCGCGGCGACGGACAGTTCGGCGTCCAGCTCGACGGTGGTGACGTTCGCCGCCCCGAGCCGGCGGGCCAACAGCGCGGCCGTCCAGCCCGTGCCGGTGCCGATGTCCAACACCCGCACGCCGTCCGCCACCTGGAGATGCCGGAGCATCCGGGCCACGACGGTGGGCATCGAGCCGGCCGAGGAGGGCGTGCTGCCGTCCTCGTCCAGCCGGGTGACGAGCGGGATGTCCGAGGCGACCAGTTCGCGCCACTCGACTGGGCGTTCCGTCCGGTCGATCCACTCACCCCCGTGGTGGATCCGGTCCGGGACGAACAGCCGGCGAGGCACGGCCCGGAACGCCGGCTCCCAGTCGACCGACAGCGCCCCGGACTCCCGGAGCGCGTCGGCGAGCGCCTTCCATTGCACGCGACCGTCCCCCTCAAGGCTTCGACGGCTTGGGCAGGTTGGTGGGCGGCGCATCCCGTTTGCCGTCCTGCGCCGCCGTGTCCGGCTTCCCGGAGTGGCTGCCACCCTTGCCTCCGCCCGCCGCACCGGGCCCGTCGCTGCCGGGCCCTCCGCCGTGCTTGCCCATCTTCCGTTCCTCTCGACGTGCTGGAAATCGTGATCGCCGGCCTACCGGTCCGGCGGGCGGGGGGTACGCGGGCCCACCGGCCTCGGCGGGGACGGTTTCGGCTCCTGGCAAGGCATGGCAGTACTCCTTCCGGGAGGAGAGGCGGACGAGTTGGGCCGCCTGCCCGGCAGCGCCGCCGGGCTGGCGGCCGGAAGGACCTGGTGGCCGAAGCCCGATGACCGCGGCGCGACGTTTCACGGACAGACGCTTCCGCTTGTGCCAGAACTCTGTCGGCGTGAGTCGAGTACAGCTCAAGTCGCGGTCGCCGACCAGGCATTGTCCGTAGTCCCGGGGTTGTCCCGCCCTTGCCGACAGTAAGCTCCCAGGTCACTGTCGATGATGGGATTGGCCCCGTGGACGACCCGATCCGGCACCCCCTCGCCTACGCACGTGAGCTGCGCGGCTGGTCACAGAGCGACCTCGTCACGGAGCTGAACAAAGCCGCCCGCCGCCACGGACTCCTCTCCGGTGCCGACAAGACGGCCATCAGCCGGTGGGAGCACTGGCGCAAGACGCCGAACGTCGACTCCCAACTCCTCATCGCCGAAGCCTTCGACGTCGCGCTCTCGGACCTGGAGGCGTACGGCTGGCCCTACTGGCTGCCCGGACGCGACGAACCGCTGCCGCTGGGAGCCGCTCACACCGTTCACGCACTCCACGACGCACAGAGGGCCGCCATGGACCGCCGCACCTTCATGACCTTCAGCGCGATCTCGCTGGGCGGCCTGGCCGCCCAGTGGGCCGCCGCCGAGCCCGCCGAGCCCGAACGCCTCGCCTCGGCCCTGAGCGGCAAGCGCGTGGACGGCGCACTCGTGGACTGGCTGGAGGGCACCGGCAGGACGCTGACGGCCATGCCCACCGAACAGCGTCAGCACACCGCCCGGCTGGTGGACGCCCACCTGACCACCGTCACGGACCTGATCAGGGACGGCCGCTACGACGAGGGGACCGGTCGCCGCCTCCACCGGCTGACCGCCTCGCTCGCCACCACCAGCGGCTGGCACCGCTTCGACCAGGGCCGGCACTGGGCGGCCGGAAAGCTCTGGGAGGCCGCTCTGCAGTCCGCGAACGCCGCCGGCGACCGTGACCACGGCGCCGGCGTGCTGTCCGACTTCGCCTACCAGGCCAACTGGCTCGGCGAGGCGAAGGTCTCCGTCGACCAGCTCGGACACGCCCTGTCCGGCGTCTCGCACCCGACCGCCCGATCCCTGCTCCTCCTCCGCCGCGCCAGGGCCCACGCGGCGCTCGGCGACCGTTCCGCCTGTTATCGGGACCTGTCCGACGCCGGATCCGCCCTCGCGGTCGAAGCCGCCGACCCCGCACCCGGGTGGTGCGCCTGGATGAGCCCCGCCGACCTGGCCGTGGACTCCGGCCGGTGCCTCCTCGACCTCGGCCGGACGGACGAGGCCCATGCCCTGATCGCGGAGGGGACGGCGCTGCTGCCCCGCGCCAGGGACAAGACCCGCGGCATCTTCCTGACCTACCAGGCCCGGGGCCACCTGAAGGCCAAGGAGATCGAGCAGGCGCTGTCCGTCACCGGTGAGTCGCTCGACCTGGCCGCCCGCATCGGCGCATCCCGCTGCGTCACCCTGGTCCGCGAACTCGCACCGGCCTTCAGGCCGTACCGCCGGGTCGACGGCGTCCCGGAGTTCCTGGAACGCCTGCGGGCCACATGAACCGATCCGGCGGCACGGCTCGCGATGCCGGACTGGCGGGGCTTGATCGTCCTGATCGGCCGCACAGCCCTGACTTCCTTCGTCAGGAGGCGTGTTGAACGAGATCATCCTCATGTCCGACCCGAAGGTCGCCGCAGTTCCCGTCCAGGACTGCGGCGAGCGGCTGTCGGACGTACGGAGCGGCGGCGGGCCCACGCCGACAACATCACTGCGCGTGCCCGCGCCAACCGGCAACTGCTCAGCGGCGTCCTGACCGGCGCCGGACTCGTCAACTACCCCACCGAGTGGTGGCATTGGTCGTACGGGGACCGCTACTGGGCACTGGCCACCGGCGCGCCGTGCGCGAGACCGCCGAGGAGACCGGCCTCCACGTCGCCGCCGCCCGGCTGCTCGGCGAGCGGGAACATCCGCAGAGCGGGCGGCGGATGGCGTACACGGCCTGCGAGGTGGTCGGCGGCACCGCCATGGTGAGGGACTCCGACGAACTGGACCGGGTGGTCTGGGTGTCCCGCGCCGAGCTGGCCGAGTACGTACCGCTCCCGCTGTTCCCGCCGGTGCGGGAGTACCTGGACGGCACGCTCGCCGGGTAGGGCACACGCGGCGGCGGCTCCCCTCGCAGCGGCGCGCCGGCGGTGGCCCGGAACTCCTCGCCGGTGGAAGGACGTTCGGCCGGGAGACCCCTCGTCCCCCGCCCCGGAAGGAATCGCGTGACACCCACGCACGGAGCCCCGTCCGACCACGCCGCACCGCGAGCACGCCGGTGGGGACGGGACCCCGTCACCGACGAGACGGTCGCCCGGCTCCGGGTCCAGGCCCGCACCGACCCCGCCTCGGGCCTGCCCGCGCTGGCCGAGGCGCTGCGGGGCCGGGCCTACGGCCGGCCCAGGCCCCGGCCCGAGGACGCCGTCCCGTTCCTGGAGGAGTCCGCCGGCATCTACCGCGCCCTGGTCGCCGACGGCGGCACCGAACACCTGGCCGCTGCCGCCCGCGCGCTGTCCTCCCTCGCCCTGCACCACTCCCGAGCGCACGCCGACGGCCCCGCCCTCGCCGCCCGGCAGGAGGCGGCCGACCTGGCCTCGCGCGCCGAAGCGGCCCGGCCGGTGGAGGGCCTCGGCCAGGCCGCCGTCCTGCACGCCGACCTCGCCCACGGCCTCGCCGAGGAGGGACGGTTCGACGAGGCCGTGGACGCCGCCCGCGCGGTGGCCGACCGCTCCCGGGCGGTGACCGAAGCCGGCGGGAGCGACCTGACGTGGCGACTGCTCGACCTCACCGCGCTGCTCCGCCTCGCGGACCGCACCGAGGAGGCCGTGGCCATCGAACACGAGGCCCTCGCCTGGCTGCGCGAGGGCCGCACGGAACCGGCCCGCAGTCCCGTCCCGGCCCTACGGGCGGCCGGCGCCGCCCTGTGGTTCGCCGATCTGGGCCGCACCGAACAGTCGCACCGGCTGCTCGCGGATGCCGCCCGCTCCTGCGAGCGCCTGCCCGCCCGCGGCGACGCCGGCGACTTCGGCTTCAACGAGGGCCTGCGGAGCGCCTTGTTCGCCCGCTCCGGCGTACGGGACGAACAGGCCGCGGCCGACGCCCCGGACCCGCTCGCGCTCGGCGTCGACCCGGGACGGCGCCTCCAACCGGTGCTGGGCCTGGACCTCCACCACTGGTCCTTCAGCCTGCGCGCGTCCTTCGAGGACGGACTGGTCGCCCTCGCGCGGGCCGTCGAGGCCATCACGGGCAAGCCCGAGCCCACCGACCGCCTGCCCGACGAGGAGGGCCCGTCCGAGCACGCCGACGGCCCACTGCCCCTGCCGGAGGACCGCGACCTGCTCGCCACCCTCGGCACCCTCACCCGGCGGCTCGACCTGCGCCGGGCGGTCCGTGGAGACCATCCCAGCTCCTACGCCCACCTCACGCTCCCCCGGCTGCGGCGGAGCGTCCGGATCGAACGCCGCCTCCACACGACCGGCCCCGCCCACGACACCCGGCGCCTGGTCAGGGCGCTCACCGACCTGGCCATGGCCCAACTCGTCCACGGCGACCACGCCGGGGCGACCGGCACCCTGCACGAGGCCCACGCCCTCGCCGTACGGACGGAGAACCCGACCGGGCGCTGACCTCCGGTGGCGGCAGGCGTATTGCCCACCCGGAGCAGGTGGGCGTACCGGCCGTCCCGGGCCAGCAGTTCGGAGTGGGCGCCGCGTTCGTGGTCCGCCCGGGTTGGACGGGCCTCCGAAACCGGCCGGAATCCCCATCCGCCCCGTACACCCCCTACCCTGTCCCGCAGCACGGACACGGGTACGGACCTTCGGGGGAACCGGGGAAACCAGTGGAACTACGTCAGTTGCGCGTCTTCGAAGCCGTCGTCACCCACCGCACCGTCACCGGCGCGGCCGTGGCACTCGGACTCGCCCCGGCCTCCGTCTCCGAACAGGTCCGCACCCTCGAACACAGCCTCGGCACCGACCTGTTCGACCGGGCCCGGCACGACCTGACCCTCACCTCGGCCGGGGAACGACTACTGCCCTGGTCCCGCCGACTCCTCGACCAGGCCGAACAGGCCCGCCGCGAGGTCGTCGTGACCCGGACCCGCCTGCGCCTCGGCGTCCTGGCGGCCGTCGCCGCCACCCACCTCCCGACCGTCCTGGCCCGCCTCACCGACCGCCGCCCCGACCTGGACATATCCCTCCACACCCATGGCACCCGGGACGTCCTGCTCGACGGCGTCGCCGCCGGAGCCCTGGAAGCGGCGCTCATCCTCGACGCCCCCGGCCCGCTCGGCGCCCTCGGCTTCCCCCTGCCACCCGCCCTGCTCGACCACCTCGACCTCCAGGCCGTCCCCCTCGCCCTGGTCGCCGCCCCCACCCACCCGCTCGCCCGCGCCTCCACCCTCACCCCCGAGAACCTCCGCGGCCACCGCCTCCTCGTCGACACCCCCGCCTGCTCCTACCACCTCGCCGGTGAACGCCTCCTCGGCCACCACGTCCAACGCCTCCGCACCGGCGCCGTCCCCACCACCCGCGCCTGTGCCGAACAGGGCCTCGGCATCGCCCTCCTCCCCACCCACGCCGTCCACGACCACCTCACCGCCGGCACCCTCACCCGCCTCCCCCTCGACCCCCCACCCCTCCACCTCCGCCTCCTCTGGCGCGCCGACCACGCCCCCCTCCCCGCCCTGCGCCCCCTCCTCCGCACCACCCCGGCCTGAACTCCCCCGGGCCCCTCGAACAGCAGCGCGC